>NZ_JCATID010000036.1:0-37401 GCF_059693745.1 Sphingobium sp. WR1
CACTCCCCCCGGCATGTAACACGATGGCCTGGTTTTACGCCGCCGAATGGCCGACTTTTGCTCCGCCGTTGACAAGCACACGTTCCTGCCGAAGATTGGGCCCGTGACGCTGGTCGCGCTGCTCTTCACGATCGTTGCTATGTTCAGCCTCAAGGGAAGCGAAATTCTCGCGCTGCCCGGTGATGCCCTGCGCGTGGCGGTCCCGTTGACGATCTATTTCGTCGTCCAGTTCACGATCGCGTTCTTCATGGGGAAGCTCGTCGAGAGCGATTACCCGCGCACGACGGCCGTTGCCTTCGCAGCGGCAGGCAACAACTTCGAACTCGCCATCGCGGTTGCCATTGCGGCTTTCGGGCTTTCGTCGCCGGTTGCGTTCGCTGCAGTGATTGGGCCGCTGGTCGAGGTGCCGGTCCTGATCCTGCTGGTCAATGTTGCCTTCTGGTTTGGACGGCGCTGGTTCCCTGACACTGTGCCACAGCGGGCGCGCGCGTCCACCTGAGCCTGAGTTCGCGAACTGTTGTCTGCGCCGAGATCTCTCAACGATAGCCCTCTCGGCACAGACACAGCAGTTGCGCCTGCTCGACATCACTTCGCCAACGGCAGCTTTCTTCGTTTTTCAAACCAGAACCGGTCGGACAGCAAGCGGCCCATCGCGGTCATTTACATGCGAGATACCCGTTCAAGCTGCTGGTCGCAGGCAGGCTGTTGATTGAGAGAATTTTTCGTCGAGCGATGGGCCCAACCAAAATCCATCAAGCGTTGTGCAGGGCAGGATCAGTGCTGCGCAAGCGGGGAGGGTTCTAAACTGAATCTGCGTTCAATGGGTATCCCGCCCGTGACGGGCTCGCGTCGCCATGTAGCGTAGAGCGAATTGAGCGTGCAACGTGGCGTCGATTGTAATGTCCTCAGGGCTCGCTCGCATCATGAGCTGGCCGCCCCTGGTTTTGGCAGCATTGAACGCAATTGCCGGATTTCCGCCTCTTTGGCTTCCAACGCAGCCTCCAGCATGATGATACGATTGAGCAACTGGTTGATCACGTTGCGCAGCTCGGCCTTACCGCTCGTGATTTGTGGTTTGGCCTTCGGCGGCTTCGGAGCTTCATCTAACAAAGCGAGAAGTTTGGAGCATCGATAGGCCGTCGCTCGACTGACCCCCGCCTCGCGGGCAACATTGGTTATGCTCAGCTTGCCATTCGTCGCGGTGCCTTTGCCGTCGCGCAAGCGGTTATAGGCGTCAAGCAGCGCGACGGTGGTTTGCGATTTTCGGGGAGGGTTCGCTTTCCTCGTCATCGTTCGACCTGTTCCAGCAACTGTCTGTAAATAACGATCTGTGCCTCAATGGCGTGTTTCTGGATCGGGCTGATGTTCTTGCTATTTTTCATGGTCTCGGCATCTGCGATGCATGATTGCAGAGCCAGCACATGCCGCCTCGCCACCACGCTGTTCGGACAACGAGCAGGCTGGCACCTCGTAAATGCCGGCTGCACCTCAGCTCCTTTCACCTTCAAGCAGAGGGCGTGGTCGGCATAGAAGAAGCAGTCGTTGATATAACCCGGATGAAGCGTGACGGCAGTGTTTGAAAGCATTTTTGCGCGGCGCCGATCATCAACGACCGTGCCGGGCAGATCACCAATCTTGCTCCTGATGCTTGTAAATTCGGCGACGAGTTTCGAGCGCATGGGGCCGCCTGGATTGATCCCTGCCTTCCAGTCCTCGTACATCTCGACGATATCGCTGAGCTGAGCGAGGCGACGTTCCTCTTCGATCTCCGAACGGAAGCCGGATTGGGAAGTGCCCGCATAGCCTTCGAACATCATGGCGCTCGCGTGCCCATATTGTATCATGCCCGCGATCACGCCGAAGGGCTGGCTGGCGATGTACCATGCAAGGGTGCGGCGGAGCTGACGCGTACGCCACCGCCAGGGTTTATCACCCTCGTCCGGGATATGATATAGTGCCAGTATGCGGTCGGCTTCGGCGGGCGCCGCCGCTGCCATTTCTTCGGCGAGCCGGCGACACTCCTTGGCGAAGTAGTTTAGGTATACGGTCGATTGATGTGCCGTAAGCTGGACATTGCCTACCCCCCGAATCAAGGCCGGTTTGAACAGGGGCTCATCATCTCGCGGCGCTTCCGTTCGATCGGCGCTGTTGTGTAGATAGTCCTGCAACCGTATTGCTGCCAATACGGCCCTGGCAACAGGCTCTATTACAGTCCAGCGATGTTCAGCGCCGTCGACGTTTTTGCGGGTTTTGAAGATTCTTCCGACGAGTTCGTAGCCCTTAACCTTCCCATGTTCGTCTCGCACGAGTCTTAGGCAACCACGCTTGAGCGCGGCCGCTTCCTCGCCTCGCATTCCGGATAATAGGCCGATTACGAGATAGCACGCGGCCATCGCCGGTATGAAGGTATAACGACTGCTGAAGCTAGGAAGATGCGACCGCCACGCAGTGTTTGTTCCTGGCATGTTGGCCCAAACACTGCTTGCGCCTGGGCGCTCGGTTCCGAGTTGCGAGATTGCCTTCTCGAGCATAGCCGAGCGTGCTTTCAGCACTTCCACGCCGAGACCGCTGGCCTTGCAGATTTCTGGCCACGCGGGTCGACCATCTTGGGTCGCCGGTACTCCAGAGCCTGATGCTTCAAGTGCATCCAAATAAGCGCGCAAGCGCTGGTCGCTTAGTTTCGGTGACACTCTTTGCCGACGCGCGGCGATGTTGACGCCAGCTATTCGATGTCGGGCGATGAGATCGTCGATCCCATGATCGACGTAGAACATGGCCCACCGCAACGCCGGCGCGCTAATGGCTTCCGGTATTCGCGGTGTGACATTTTCTCGGCCACCCCGGTATCCCGCGATCCGAGTCGCTGAACGGTTACCCCAAGGAGCTATCCCGATCCCCCGGAACGACAGGTAGGGCGTATAGAGCGCAAGTCGCCGTACGCAGAGGATCTTGTAGACAAGAGTTGCCGGTGCGAGGTGCCGCTTCGCGGACAGCCAGTGATCCAGCCAAGGCTGATCGATCTCGTGTAGTTGAAATCCGGCTTCCCGCACTTCTTGCAAAAAATACCGGATGATATTGCCGACCTGCATCAGCGAACCAGGTTTCAGGACGCCGAGGCGGCCGCGCACCTTGTCTCGGGAGTCGTAGTTCAAAGACAGGAACAGATATTCTCGTACGAGTTCCCGCTCATCAGCATCGGCGATCCGACCGAAGCAGATACAGGCTTCATGGGCCTTTTTCGGCCGCGCGATGGCACATTCGAGCAGCCACTTATCGTCCCCGACCAGAGAGATATTCTGCTGCTCACGGCCACTCACGACCATGTGGGGCGGAATCACCAATGCCGAACGGTCAATCCGCCAAGATGCTTCGGCACGTTCCAGAACCGGACGCATGCTCAGCCCCGCTGAAGATGTGGCGGCAGAGCTGGCGCCACAGCGGTATTTTCCACTGTGGACCGAGCCTGTTCGATATCGCCAGCGTCGAACACGGGGAGTATCTGTACCATAATTCGATCATGGTCGGCGCTGTAGCGCTCGTGCCACTCCGCTTCCGTCATGACGGCGCGCCGATCAGCTAGCCATGTCAGATAGGTCAGCAACGCTGGCAGCTTCCGTGCGGTGAACACAGCATTCGGGCAATGGAGGCAGCCAGTGAACGCGGTGGCGCAGGAGCCGTCGTCATTCCGCCCAAGTGGGCTCGACCAGAATCCGGAACACATGCCGAGGAACGTATCGGCATTGCCTGAGATCAACGACGCGACAGCGCCTGCGTCGAGCTTTTGGTTTCCGATCGAGAGGCCGGCTACGAGCGCGCTGGTTTCCTCCTTCGGTGGCAGGACCAACGGTATCATCGCCATGTCGAACAATTGACCTTCGGCGACCTCTACCGAGCGCGCATGCTCTTCTCGAAGCCCGTCCACCGCGGCATAATGCCGAGCGGCAACTGGCTTCGAGTGATCGCTCGCGAAGCGGCGAAGGTGGCCTGCGTGGCGCACGTAATTGTCCCGCTTCACCGTTTTTCTTAGCTGGGCGGGAACGATCTTGGTTATCGGCTTACCCGCTTCATCGACGAGGCCGAGGCTTCTGATAGCGGCGTAGAAGTTATGGGTAGAAAGGCTGAACCGCCGCCAGCTCGGCAGTCCGGCTGCAACGAAGCCGACCCACAGGTAATCCGCATTCGGGTCGCCTCGATCGGCCATTCGCTCGGCGGCGGGCCGGGATAGTTCAAGGGCAAGGCGAACGAGTCCGCCTGGCGTATTGATGCCACCGTCACGCACGCGTTCGCGCTTGATCTTGGCGCGCAGACCGCCTCGCCCCTTCGTGTATTCAATGGAGACATATCCTCTCGCGGGGTTCTTCAGGCAGTCGCGCCGCAGGGTCCGCAGGCATTCTATCGGCATTTCGACCCGGAGCGCGATGGCGATGATGAAGCAGATCGCATCAGGCAGTGTGAGAACGAGAAGATCGCTGGCGGCGGCGATGGCAACCTTGCGATATTTGAACATGTCGAACTCGCTTCGAGCGGCACGCGTGCCGTCGGCGACTTTCAGGAACACATTCTCAAAGCGGCTCCTCTCCAGCTTGTTTCGCAAAGCTTCGATCTGCTCGCGTCCCGCCACGATCCTTTCGCGTGTAGCTATCACGCTGCGATCAGCGGCCTCTTTCAGGACGCGAGCGACGAACGGTGTCAACGGTTCGCGGGGCCGTAATGCCGTTCCATTGTGACGGCTCGTGAAGTTGATCCGCGCCTTCAGATCCGGACGTAGCAGATCAGGGTTGCGTTCGTCTATCGCGCGAAGGCCGTGAACAAGGCAACGGAACCGGGAGTATTGGCCCCGAACGTCGCAAGCATCGATGTCAGCGGCCGTAATCACGCGAAGCCCCCCGTCGAGGCGCCCGCTGGAGGACAGATGTTTGCCGAGCGGGATCCAGCTCTGTCGATACTGTTCGACACTCGGGACGGCCAGGCCGGCGAACAGCTCGTTCATCATCGGCCCAAGGTACAAGGCAAGATCGCGGCCCAGACCTTCGTTCCCTACCTCGTGCAGCAACCAGGTCATTTCGCGCCCGACACCGTCACGATGATGATAGGCTAGGATTGCGTCAGCTTGCGGCTCCTCCTGCTGCGGAGGTAAATCGCTGAACGATAGGCGAGGCCGTCCCACTGCTAGAAGAAGCCCATCAGACGAGAGTCCAGCGCCTCGGCCGCCTGATCTACGAGTTCGAAGGCTTCATCGAGGTAGGTGAGGTATTTTTCAGTGGTCAGGATGCTGGCGTGACCCAGCCATCGCTGGACCCGGCGCAAGGGGTCGCTGACGACCTTCATGTAGATTTCCTCGGTTCGATCTGGGACAGATCGACCGTCGAGCCTCTTCACTTCCGCTTTGATGAGGTGCGTAAGCCAGTAGACGGCAAAGGTATGCCGGAGGGTATGAGGCGATACCTGTAGGTCCCAGCCCATGTTCTCCGATAACTTCTTGCTGGTACGCCGGAAGATCGACTGCCATGCCGCGGGGGTGAGGGCTTGGCCGTCCTGCGCCAGCCATAATGCTGCCGGCTGCGCACTTTCCAATGGCGCGCCCGACCCGGGCAGCAATAGGAGATTCCGTCGTTCGTCGATTCGCAGAGTCGCCAGCGACCGCGGGCGTTGCTCGCCCTGGATCAAAACGCGCTGCCCGCCCGCAAGTGTGCCGATGAGCGGCTGCCGCATGGTCCGGACCCCACCCGCGCGTCGCCAGCGATCGACCAACTGGCTTCGCTCCTCGCGAACATAGGCGTCGATAAAGTTACCGGCGACCCGCCTCGGGAACGGCACCGATCGAGGTTTGCGCCCTTTGGTGATTGTGGCGGGAAGGTCGATCATGGCGGTGCGACTGCCCTGGAAGACGCAGGCATTCGTTGTCGGCAGTTCTCCGATCAGAAGGCTGGCGCCTTCCTCAAGTCTGACACCCGTGGTCACGAGTAGCTCGGCGAACGCGGCATCGCGCATCGGATTCCGGCGTTGAGTGATACCGCTCGCTTGACCCTGGTCCAACAGGCCTTGGTCTCGGAACAGAATGTAATCCTCGAGCGGGATCATGCGGATCGTATCTTCGGCAACCGCGCCATCACGGCGGAATCTGGTTTTCGGCGCCACTGAAATCAGTCTCACTTCCTCGCTGGCGGCCCATTGAAAGAACCGCGTCAACGCCGCAGACGTGCGCTTCCAAGACGATCCCGATAGTCGGAGCTCGCCCGGCCCCTCGAGCCGAAGGCTGCGATATTTCCCTACATCGACACTGGATGCGTCGAGTAACGACTTTGAACGCACATCCCGCAGATAGCGGGCAAAGACCTGAAGATCCCGAGCATAGTGGCCCGCGCTGGCAAGGGACACGCCATCGGATCGCAGGAACGTGATGAACGAATTGACTTCGACAACGGGGCTTCCGTCGGAATGAAGGAGAGAAGGGAGAGTTGTTTCGGGTAAGTATTTGATTGCGTCCTGCTTTATGGCGTCATCAAGCGCAGGCCGGATCATCATCCCATCAACAAATATAGGCTCGACGCCGAGCCAAGGATCGAACGGAAAAAGATGCACTGAATCCTCGATATGTCACTGGGCGCTTCCGCTTTATTGCCCCGACCCGATCGATGATGGGGCAATATCCATAGCCCGTCAAAGAGAATGAATCGTCTCAATGGCGACATAATTCTTTTGCACGGGCATGCAGTGCGACGAGGTTCGCGCTCTGCCCGCATGGTGCCTGAGGCTCATCGTCCTCATGGAAGCCCGCGCGAAGCCGCGGCTGAGATCCTGCGAAGGACTATGGCGCTCGACCACCAAGGGCTTGCGCGGCCGTGAGGCGCGGCCTGGATCAATGACCCGGTTCATTCGCGACGAAGGGCTGCTCCCCGCTCATGAAATCGACTGGATCGCCAGCGAGGCGAACGCAGACCTCGCCGCGTTTCTCAGCCGTGCCGCCGCACTTCCCCTCGAAAGGCGCCCGACCATGCGCAGCTGGATCAACGGGTTCGTCGCCCATGAGGTTCGCGCACCCGACAGGCATCCCGAAAAGCATGAGGATCGAAAGCAATATGATGCTGAGCCGCGCCAGCCATTCCCGATCCCACCACCCTCACAAGCGCGGGCGCACAAGACAAGTCCCGATTTCTCCGCCCGCCGATCCGGCCAGGAGCGGAGGGGGAGGGGAGTGTCGGGCTGCGAAGAAGCGACCCCGACACATGGAGACTGACCAATGGGCACACAGAAGATGAACATCGGCCCCGTGCCCTACGACGAAGCCTGCGCCCAGCTCGGCTCGACCCCCGACTTCGCCGAAGTTGCCCGCGCCGAGTGCCATGCCTATCGCGCCGCGCTTATCGCCCACTACGGCTGCCCACCCGAAGGGGCTGAACTGCGCATCATCGGATCACCTCACGACTTCGGGACATATTACGAAGTCTACGTCGTCTACGACGCCGAGATCGGCACCGCACTCGATTATGCCCTCATCGTTGAACAAGGCCTCGCTCGCTGGGAGGACGCCAGCTTTCCCGCCCCATTCACTTATGGCGCGCGCGCCAGCACCGTCGAACGCCATTTCGATAGCTTCACGCAGCTTGTTGCCGCCGTCATCGCCGGCCTCGATGCCGCAGGTGCCGAAAAAGGCGAAGCGCGCGAACGGCTCGCCCAAACATGGCCCGATGCGGTGGCTATCGCCGCCTCGCCTGCCAACACCACTGACTGAGGTTCGAACGCCGACCGGGGCCGCTTCTCAATTGTCGCGTCGCGGCCCCGGCTCGGCCACGCTCCCGCGGTCCCGGATAATAGCAGCCCAGCGATCGAGCAGCAGTGCCGCTCCCATGTCATGGCGCGCGATATCCAGACCACAGGTTTCCATTTCCAGTGCAATCGCCTTGACGCAGCGCGCGCTTTCCTCGCGGACCGCACGTTCACTGATCGCCGCCATCACCCCAATCGCATGAGCAATGGCATCGCCCGGCAACGCATTACCGGCCCTTTTGTCGCCCTTGCACGGTTCCGGATCCAGCAGCGCCAGCACCGATCTCAAATGATAGGTCGCAGCTGCATCGCTTGCGATGTCGGGCATCCCTAGCGCTTCGCGCACCAACTCCCGCGCTGCCTCGCGATCCTGTCCCATGGTCACCACCGGATCCTTTGGGATACCCAAACATGCACAGCGTTCTACTTCCTCTATCTCAGCACCATCTCGCAAACAGCCGGTAGCGACCGTCCAACTATGGACGTCGCCAGCCCGAAACCGGACATTGGAAACCTGAAAAGAAGCAATCAGGCGCGAACACCTTTGGGCCTGGGCCTTGGACATACGTGTCCGCTGCCCGGTAACCGAAGCTGCCGGCTTGCTTCTTTTGGGAAGGTTTCCACGCCTTCACCCGCGTCTCCGCGAGCGGTTTCAAACTATGGCAAAGTCTCCCGGAATACAATCGAACATTGCACCCTCCGATCGCCTGCGGCGGCGAGACGGGAAAAGAGCGAAGGGGGAGGTGCGTCGTTGAGAGCGCTCGTCCGGCTCTTTGCCGCATCAGCCTCGTCGCCCCGCACAACAGGCTACCGGCCCCCCGAATCCCGTCCCGAAACACTGGTGTAGGAGACCCCACCATGGTGATTAGCTTTCACTTCGGCGCAGCCGGCCACCCCGTCAGCTGGATACTCTATGGGGTCTATGGGACTGCCTATGGCGTGGCGCTTGCCGCTGCGCGCACCTGGCACGCTCGCATGCTCGAAGAACGACAAACCAAAACGCCGCCGGGCGGACAGTTCGTCATTGCCGTCCATGAGGACTCAGTCGTCCGATCCGACTTGTTGTTCGACGCCGATTATTTTCGCCGCCATCAGGAGCCCGACGACTGCTCATGGCTGTGCCAGTTTCAAGGATTTCCCCTCGCAATCCCCGAACAGGCCAAGCAGGTCGTAACCGAGGAACTGCGGCGACGCCTCATCGACGTCGGATTCCTGATCCCTCGGGCCGAATGGGAAACCCGATACCCAGAGCAAGCCGACCTCTCGCGCCAGTTTCGCGCGCTCATGCAGCGCGATCGCTCCTCATCTTCCAACGATAGGGGTGGCCTGACATGAGCCGATATGAACCCCAAGCGCGTGCTGAAGCCGTTGGCGCACATGGACCCCTGACCATTGCCGTTGGCTGGGACGCCCCCTCAACACCTATTTCGCTGCGGTCCACCGAAACGACGATGATGTCGACGACGAGCATCGCGAAATTCTCTGGATCGGGACCACCTACGGCGAGATCGCAGAGCCGGAGACTGTCATCGATGCGATCATTCGCTTTGCGGATGTCGACGGCGACCTGGCCGGAACCCTTTGCGACGACCGGCTTCGGGAGGGCCACCGTCCGCGCTCGCCGTGGATTCGCTAAGACCCCCTGACTACAGGGCGCGTTCGCGCCCGCTGACAGGTGAGGGGGAGGCGGGGCTGCGAGCTGCGATCATGCGGCTTCAAAGGAAACCGCGATGACCCCCACCGTTCCGAGCGAGCCTGCCTCGAATGTCACCCTGGGCCCGGAACGTCCGCGCCCGCTGACGCATGCCGAGCGCGCCAACCCCATCCTTCAGCTTCCCGCGATGCACCGGCTCCGGGCTCTCGATCCTGACGTGCAAGCGTGCTTGCGCGACCTGTTACTCGATCTTCAGTGCGACGCCCGCGTACGGGCAAAGGCCAGCTGGGACGCGCACAAACCGCCTATGGCCGCCTACTGGGCCGCAGTGGGCGTCTATTCCGGTCATATCGCCCGCCTGCTCCGTCGAAACGCGCAATCCGACCGACAGCGCCAGCCGGACCTGTTCGGGAAGGCGGCATAACATGTCGTGCACTCGACGAGGCGCCCGCGCGTCCATCGGAATGGGATGATCCACCCGGTCACGACCGCAGACTTGGCCGCGTGCGCACGCCGAGCAACGACTTCTACGACCACCGCATGCTTGTCCTCCAGCGCATCCGCCGATCCCTCGCCACATCGAGGAAATGATCGCCTGCGTACACCGGCCTCACTGGTCGGCCCCGACGATCACATCATCACCGCCAGCTCGAAAGGAATACCATGGCCGAACCCGTCGCCGCCCAGAACGCCATCAGATCGGCACCCACAATCGTCCGCATCCCGCATATTTTCCTCGATTGCGACGGCGTCCTTGCTGATTTCGACACTTACGCGCGCTCCTATTTCGGCATGCATCCGCGCGAAGCGGAGGCCGAACTGGGCTCCAAACGCTTCTGGAAGATGCTCGAAGCCAAGGGCAACTTCTATCGGGATCTCCCACTGATGCACGACGCGCGAACCCTGTTCGACGCTGTTTCACATCTCAATCCGACCATCCTGACGGGCTGCCCCCGCGGCAACTGGGCCGAAGCGCAGAAGATCGCATGGGCGCAGGCCTATTTCCCAGACGTTCCCATCATCACCTGCCGAAGTGCGGACAAGCGGGACCACGCCAGGCCCGGCGATGTGCTGATCGACGACTGGCCACAACATCGTCACCGCTGGATCGAGATGGGCGGCGTGTTCATCAGCCATTATGACGCGGAGTCCTCGCTGGCGGCATTGTGGGCCCACTATCCCGAGCTACAGCCATGACATCGCGCATCCAGCAACTTCGTTCCCGAGTGCGAACAGCCTGTCCGTTCCGTCAGGCGGGCATCCATCGAACCATAGAAGGCATGAAGCAGCAGCTGCGCTCAGGAATCTCGAAGCCCCACGACCTTACCGGCAGTGCCGGCGTGGGTATCAAGCCCCCGTCTTCCGCGCCCATCTCAAATGTACCACGGCCCGCTCAGACGCCCTCGCCGTTCCGCAGTCCTGCCTTGAGGATCACGCCCTCGGTTGACTCGCCCGACGACATCGCTGACGCTCCCGTTCCATGAACGTCGCTCCCATGATCCATCCTGAAGTCCGACAGGCGGTGGCACGATTGTTCGACCTCGCACAAAGCGACACCGGCCAGGCACGCCGGGTCGCGGATTTTCTCATGGCGTGGTGGAATGCGACGGATCTCGGTGGCTTCGACATCGCCGACCTCTTCTCTCTCGACCGTGCCGTTGCTGCTGACATGGCCACCGTCTTTGCTTTCCTCGGTAGTCACCCCGGCGCGATCTACGCTGACGCCTTTGAACTCGAAGACGCGATGAAAGCCCTCATCGCCCTCTGGCGACCTCAGATGATCACACAAGAGGGTGCCGACAGTGCCTGACCGCGGCACGGTTGCAAACATGGCACTGAACGCACCGATGCTCCGCTTGGCATACTGGATTACTTTCGACCCATCGCGTCATTTCCGTAACCGAAAGACCGCCGGATCGGCGTGACGGTCGCGTGACGATCGAACGCGCAACCAGGCGCTGATTAAGCGCGCCATTCCGCAACCGCACCCGTGATCGTCCCATCCGGGCGGTTCGACGCCATCCCGCCGGTCCCGAAGGGACCGGCGACCGCAAAATTACGGCCCGGCGCACACGAAACCACGCACGCGAAATCCGGCTTCCTCGCCTCTCATCTTACCGGAAATCGCGCCCATCCCGGAGATCCATTCATGGCCCCTCGCAAAGCCGCGCGCTGGTCAGCGCGCGAACTCGCCCTGTTGCGCGCCCACTATCCGACCGACGGGAGCGGTGTCGCCGCCCGGCTGCCTGGGCGCATTTGCCACGCGATCCAGGTCAAGGCGCACAAGCTAGGGCTGGAGACCACCCACCGCAGTCCCGCACCCGTCACCCGGCTTCAGGGCGCGTCGCTCGATGAGGCAATCCGACTACGCGAAATCGACATGCTTTCCTTTGCCGCAATCGGGAGGCGCTTCGGGATATGCGAAGCGAGCGCCCGCAACGCCGTAACGATCGCTCTTTGCATACGGCGCGGCTATCGTCCCGCCGAGCGAGACGAGCGCGGCCGCCTTGTGCCCGCCGGCATCGATCGGCTGCGCTACGCCCTCAAGAAAGGCCTGAAAGGCATCGATATCCAACTGCGCCTTGGCGTTTCGGCCGCATGCGTCTCCGAGCAGCGGCGGCGTTACAACCGCGAGCTGCTGGCCCGCGGCAAAGCTCCACTCCCGCCGCCTGGCGGCGGTGACGCCTATTCGGGCGTCAAATTGACCTCAGCGCAGCGCAAGGCGGTCGAAGCGCTGTTCATGGAGGGGTTCGGGACCACCAAAGTCTCCCAGCGGAGCGGCGTTTCCAAAACCAGCTGTATCCGGATCCGTGAGCGCCTCGTGCGACGCCTGCGCTGCAAGGGCCAGTCCCTGCCCGGATGTGATGCGGACGGCGTTCGGCATATTCACGCTGAAAGCGCACGGTTCGTCACCGACGAGCAGCGGCAATTGCTGCGCGCAATGTTGCTCGACCGCATACCTGTCCGGCGAGCCGCCCATGATCTCGCGATCGGGGGTTCCACTGCCTATCGCATCCGTGACGAACTCGCCGCTGAACTTTCCCGCGCAGGGCAGGCGCTTCCCAAGCCCAATCTTCCCGGTCGGGTCCGGGCACACGCCACCCCCGACCCCTTCTGGCCCCCGGCGAACCCCAAGGAGATATTCACCTTCCGCCGTCTACTCCAGACAATGGGCTTTACAGAGGCCAAGAACCATTGGCGGGAGACCCGGCGCGAGGCCCGAAGGGCCGAGCGCGCCGAAAATGCCCATAGGTCGTTCAGCTTCGACGAGCAGCTTGCCCGCGTCGCCGCCGGCGAAGTTGGGATTATCAGCGCCTTCGTGCGTCACCATCTCCAACCGTTGATCACCCCCTAAATTATTCGCGCCTGATGCCGGGCAGCGTCCAGGCTCCGCCCATTGCTTCGATTCCTATGCCGAGCAGATCGCCGTTATCGACGCCATTTCCCCTCACCGCCGGACCGGCCCTTACCGACCACGGCCTCGTTGATCGCGAACTGGAGGTTGATGTGGGCGGAGGTGCGGAATCGTCCGGGGCAGCTTCTGGGTCGGACGGAGATGGAAGAGAAAGAGAAGGAGGGGAGGGGGGCGTCACCCGATCTGCGATCGGGCCGGGCTCTATTGCGCTAGGCTCCCACGACCGCTGCGCGGCCGCGCTCGCCAAGCTCCACGGAACCTCGTCCTTCGGCCGAGTTTCCGCCCCTTGCGGGGTAACGATCCCTGACGTGGCCGGCTTCGCCGCCTGACAAGACGACCCTGACGGGTCAGCGTCATGTGCCAGACCGGACGGTTCGAGGACGAACCGCCCGGTATCTGCCTCGCACCAGGTCGTTCATCGCACCCTGCGCCACCCCCGCCAGTGTCCCGGCGTTGCAGACCCCCCCACCGGGGTCGGCGGCAAAGGGGAATCGGCCGCAAGCGGCCGATATTTTTGTTTGTTTGGAAGCCGCCTCAACAGAAATACCGGGCCGCAAGCGGCCCTACGGTTTCCACCGCTGCGCGGCGGAGCCTCCGTCATTTCTGTTGCCCCCGCTGGAGGTGCCTGCGCCTTGGGCCACAGGCGAAGGTGGCTCCGGGTGCGATGAACGACGAAGCCCCCGCTTGTGCTCGACAGATCAGGATGGAGTTGCCCTGACGGGCAACAGTTTTTTCGTGGGCCGCTGCGCGGCCGGTGCAGGCTCAGGTTCACCAGGCACGATGAAATCTGTCAAGAAAACAATGTGTTATGTGTGAGGTTAGGGCTTTGATATAAGGGGATCACCGGACGGGGACGGTCCCCGGAAGGCTCAACCACCCGGCGCGGGAACGCCGGAACGAAATGGAGTTAAGACTATGAACCTCGGTAATCTCAAGCTGAACGCCAACGGCTTTTTCGTCGGCAAGATCGCCACCGTCTCGGTCGCCATGACCATCTGCCTGCGCCCTTGGGAAGCGCGCAAGGAGAACAGCCCCCGCTTTGAAATCCTCGGCCTCACCCCCGCCCGGACTTGGGTTCGCGTCGGGTTCCTGTTCGAGCAGTCCATGAAGGACACCGGCGAGGCTTTCTTGCAGGGTTCGATTGACGACCCGTCGATGAGCAAGCCCCTCTATATCGCTTGCTTCCGCGAGGATGACGGCAGCTACAACGTGGCATGGAGCCGCCCGCGCCGTGCGCGCAACGACCTCGCCCCGATCGGTGACGCAGCCGACGGCCCCGCCGATGAAGGCGATGGCCTTGGCGAAAGCACGGCACCCGCTGGCGACCTCGGCTTGCCCCCGGTCGAGCAGTCGAGCCGTCGCGGCCGCCGCGCCGAACAAGCGCAGGAACAGCAGCAGGAGGAAGCCGCCAGCGCATAAGGAAAGGTTGGGCCGGGGCGCGGGAACGCTCCGGCCCGATCCGCGCCAGCCAGACGAAATGGAGTTTCAACCATGACCAGCACGAACAAGGGGCGGGTTAGCAGGTTCGCCGACTTTGCGGAAGCCTATGCCGCCATGACCAGCGCGCAGGACTTTCCTGCCAGCTTCACCGAAACCATTGCCGAATCCCGGCTTTCGATCATCGACGACCCGACCCGCGACCCGATGCCCGACGCGGAACTTGCGCGCGGTTGCGTCGAGGATTTGACCGCGCAAATCTTCCGCCTGTTAGCGGGAACCCGCATGGAATCTTTCGGCCAGCCGATTGCATGGGGTATCGTCAACAGCCTCTATTATGTCGCCAAGCGCAGCAAGCGGCAGGAAGACGATGCCGCCGCCGAACTAGGCGAAATGGTCCGCGTGTTCGACCCGTCCGAAGTCTATCAATCGCGCATGGAAGAACTGCAACAGCGTTGCCAGTCGCTTGCCGAAGCCCGCGCGGCTTTGGAAACCATGTGCAACCATGCCGCCAACGTCTATTTCGTCGAAACCGGCAAGCCGTTCAATACCATCAGGGGAAGCCGCACCGGCACCGGCCTGACAGCTTCGCAGATCGAGGGTTTCGACTATCTCAAGGCCCGCGAAGCCGAACACAATGCCAAGCACTACCCCGCGCGTCCCGCCGTTCTGGTATCAGGTGGCGGCGACTGGGAAGACGCAGACATGATCTTTCGGCGGCTGGACATGGTGCGCGCGCGCATCCCGCACATGATCCTTTTCACCGGCAAACGCTTCAAGGGGGCCGAGCAGATCAGCACTTGCTGGGCCAATGAACGTGGCGTTCCGATTGTCGGTTTCTCCCTCAACAAGCGCGGTCCTAACGACTTTCGCGCAGCCTATCGCCGCAACGAGGTATGGAACCGGCTGGACGAAATCGTCGAAGCCATGATTTTCCAGCAATCCAAAGTGCAGGAAGACCTTGCCCGCCTGTTGCGCGCCAGAGACGTGCCGCTGCACATTTTCCGCCTTGCCGAACAGAACAACGGCACCGGCCCGACCGACCTTGCCGCGCTGCGAGCAGAAGAACAGCGCCGCGCGCTTGCCTGACCCGGAATGCCCGCGCGCACCAGCGCCGGGCCTTTCCCCCCGATCACTCACATAAAGCGCGCCGCCGACTCGCGCCATGCGCCCCGCGCGCGCCGCGAAGGAGCCCGAACCATGTATGAACTCACCCCCGAAACCGCCGAAACGCTCAAGGAGCTTCTAGGCGACGAATGCCCGCTACTGATCGAGCAGCGCGCGGGCGAAGGCTGGACCGATAGCGATTGGCTCGCCGTCTATCGCGATCAGGGATTCGACATTTGAACCACGGGCGCGCGCCGCCGCGCGCGCCATTCCCCCAAGGAGCAGCCGCTATGATCGACTTTAGCCGCCTAGGCAGCGAAACCCCCGAAGAACGCGCCGCGCGTGACGCGAAGCGCGAGCAGGACGAGAAAGACGCCGACGCCAAGCGCCGCGCCGAATGGTCGAAAGAAACCATCGGCGCGCGCCTCTCCGAAGATGTCGAATTGCGCGCCACCCATAGCGGCGATACCACCGCGACCTTGCGTTGCATCGCAGACGATGGCGACAGCTTCACCGCGACATATTGGCTACCGCCACACCGGCCCGACGCGGCCGAACGCATTGCCGCCACGCTTCGCGCGGGGCTTGGCGTCCGCCTTGCCGGTTACTGGAAACGCCGCCAATGGACCGACCGCGACGGCAACCCCCGGCAGGTCCGCGAGTTTCAGGCGCAATATGTCGCGCCGGTCCGCGATCCTGTAGATTGAGCGGCCAGCAGCGCCGCCCAGGGGCGGCGCTGGATTGTCGCGACACGCCGGAAACGTCGCGCCCAGGTGCAGGGGTTGCGGATAATTTTGCGGCCCGCTTTGCGGGCCGCGTTGGCGCGCGCGGGGGTGTCACTTTGCTATTCCCGCGCTGTTGAAACGCAGGGAATCGCACACCCCATAAGTGATAGCGCACAGGATAAGGGGCGCATGGCGTAACCGCCATGCGCCCCTTTTTTAATGCAGCATACAGCCGATCAGGCAAGCCGCTTCAAGGTCTCCGCAATGCCGAGCGTTCCGATCCTTTGCGCCAGCTTCGCAAACTCCGCCTTGCTCAGATCGGCCAGACCCGACGACACCAGCGCACCGCCGAACTCGCTTGCAATGCGCGTCACCATCTCCTTTTCGCGCACTTCCAACGCCGCCCTTTCGTCGGCCAGCGCGCGCAGTTGTTCCGAAGGCTTGAGGCTCTTTCTCGCCATGTCGCATGTCTCCATAGTGCAAAATGGCGTTTGCTGATTTCCCCTATAGCCGACTTCGACCAAGACCGGAACCGCCGCCGGACGGCTACCCCGTCAGAAGCCCCGACGCGGGCGCAGGAGCGCCGCGCTTTCCGGCTGGGGTATCATGGCCTGACGGCCCGGAATGGCCCACCTCGAAAGCCGGAGACGCTCCAGCGGATAGATCAAGCCCACACCCCCAACGACGCGAGCGACAACATGGAGCAATAAAGCACACCGAACGCACCTAAAGGTGCATGGGGATCAAGTAATATCAAAGCCTTAGCCTAATGGGCTTCCGTATCCCATTGAAACACAAATGCACTGCAATGGGATGTAGCCCAAGAATGGCGCGGATTTCCGCGATTTTCAAGTAACGCCTATGTAATGCAATGCAATGCGTCCACCGGGATGCAAAACCATTGCCCCGGGCTAAAATATCGCATAGTA
The DNA here is from genome assembly GCF_059693745.1 of Sphingobium sp. WR1. NCBI lineage: Bacteria > Pseudomonadati > Pseudomonadota > Alphaproteobacteria > Sphingomonadales > Sphingobiaceae > Sphingobium > Sphingobium sp. WR1. The sequence continues at coordinate 17,035 of NZ_JCATID010000036.1, forward strand.
TAAGGCACTTTCTCAGCCCCGACCGGCCTCTGCGCGAAGAGGCTGTCATGAACCACAACGACCCCCAGATAACCCTGCGGCTCGATCATAGCTTGTGTGATCGGATCGACCGCCTGGCTGCACGCAACGGGCTGACCCGTTCCGCCATGATCCGACATGCGCTGCGCTTGTTTGCGACCGAAGCGGAGTCCGCCGGTGCCAGCCAAAGGCGTGTGGCGCGCACCATCGAATATGCCCAGCTGGCGCTCGACGTCATCATCCGGGACCAGTATCCCGATGTGCGGGACAAGCTCCTTGCTGAGACCGACAAGCGCGTGGAGCAGTATCATGCGGCGCGCTGATATCCGCTTCAGCGGCAAGCCCGTTCACCTGCGCCATCATTCCGCGCGCGGAACCGTCCAGCGCAACAGCGGCAACTTCACGCGCGGTAGCCAGCTCCTCACACACGAGGTGTTGATGTGGACATCGGGCGCGAAAATCCCGTTCATCGTCTGGCTGTTCTGCTTTGCCGCCGCATATTCCTTCATCCTCGTTGTCACCCTGCGCGAACACGAGATCGAGCTCATCGGCATGAAGCTCTATTCGCTATTCTGGGACTTCATGGAATTCGATCCGATGAAGCGGGTCAACGTCACTTTGCCCGACGGTTCGATCCGCGCGATCGTGATGGCGCAGGTCGCCGATGTCCCGGCCGTCATCGCCGCCTGGGCGAAGGCCATGCGCGGGCTGGTGGGCGCGATCCTCCTGTCGCTTCTCGCCACTATTCCGCTTGCGCTATGGTTCGTCGACATCTCGCGCAAGCGCGGCAAGTCGATCCTTCAGGAACGTCATGAGCGCGGCGCAATGCTGGTCGAGCGCGAGGTTCTGCATGCCGAGGTCGTTGCCCACAATCTGCGCGAGTTTGAAGCGGAATCCGCCTCGCTATTGCCGGGATCGACCTCCGCCCAGGTGCGCGCAATGCCGTTTGTCGAACGTAAGCGGGCGGGCATTCATCACCCCTATATCCTCGCCGGCATTCCCTATCCGCACCGCCTTGAGCAGTCGCATACGATGCTTATCGGCACCACCGGCGCGGGCAAAACGACTGAACTCCGGAGCCTGGTCGCACAGATGCGCGCACGCCGGGATAGTGCCGTTATCTTCGATCTCACCGGCACCTATGTCGAGAATTTCTATAACCCCGAGACCGACATCATCCTCAACCCGATGGACCAGCGTTGCCCGGCCTGGTCGATCTTCAATGACTGCTCGACCCACTCGGAATTCACAGCCGCGGCCGCCGCGTTGATCCCTTCGGATGGGGGATCAACCGAACCCTTCTGGGCGATGGCGGCGCGCACGCTGTTCATCGAAATGTGTATCAAACTCCAGGCGCGCGGGCAGACGACCAACGCGGATCTCGCCGACAATCTGATGACCGCAGACCTGAAGCGCGTGCACCGTTTTTTGGCGAACACGATTGCCGATCCGCTTACCGCGCCCGAGGCAGCGCGCATGGCGGAATCGATCCGCGCCGTGTTCAACACCAACGCGCAGGCGCTGCGTTTCCTGCCCGACGAGGGCGAGCAATTCTCCATCCGCGAGTGGATCTGCCGGCCTGAGAAGCCCGGTTCGATACTGTTCGTGACTTCGCACTATGTCGACCTTGCGATGAACCGTGCGCTGCTAACATTGTGGATGGATATCGCCATTACCCGCATCATGACGCTGCCGCGGACGCGGGGGCTGAGAACCTGGTTCATGTTCGATGAGCTGGGAGCCTTGCACCGGTTACCGGCGATCGAAAACGGCTTGCAGACGGCGCGCGCTTTCGGCGGCGCGATGGTCCTTGGACTGCACAGTTTCGAGAAGCTGATCGATGTCTACGGCGAGCAGGGTGCCAAGAATCTCGCTTCGCTCGCGCGCACCAAGCTCATTCTGGCGACCGCTGATCTCGACACGGCTGAGCAATGCGCGCGCTACATCGGCAACCGCGAAGTGCGCCAGATGGATGAGGCGTACAGCTATGGATACAACCAGACGCGTGATGCTTCCACGCTGACTCCGCGCAAGCAGGTCGAGCCGTTGGTGATCGCCGACGACATCACGAACCTTCCGTCCATGCATGGCTTCATCAAATTTCCGGACGGCTTCCCGGCCGCACGGATCAAGCTTGAATGGAGGGATTACCCAACAGTCGCTCCGGGCTTTCTCATCCGCGAGAACATTGCCCCGACGCGCCGACGGCGGGGGGGTGAACTGGTCGAGGAAGAAGGGGGGGAAGGGGGCGGCCGCGATGGCGCCGCCCAGGTCATAGAAGAGGTCGATCGGCCCGATGTCGCACGTGACCTCGCCGCAGCAATCCTGTCCGTTCCCCCAGAGGAGATGGGGCGGGACGATGGGCGCGAACGAGGCGATCCGGACCTCGATCGCGCGCGGCCGGGAGGGCAGGGCGCTGCCGGGCCGAACGGTACGCGCGGGCGAGGGCAGGTGCCTGGAGAGCGGGAGGGGCGCGAGGAAAACGACCAGCGGCCGCGCGATCGCGCCGAGCCGGGCAGGACGCGGGGACCGGAGATCGAGGACCAGACGCTGCGCGAATTGCGTGAGGATTATGGTCCAGACAGATCCGCCGATCGTGACGATATGGACATGGGGATTTAGGCGATGCTGTCGATCGCGGCGGTGCGCTCGGCTGGCGGCGCCGCCGGCTATTTCGCCAAGGACAATTACTACACGCTGGAGGAATCCTCCGAGGCGAGCAGCTGGGCGGGCGAGGGCAGTGCCGACCTCGGTCTTTCAGGCGACGTCGGCAAGGAAGGGTTCGAAAAGATACTCAACGGAGAGCTGCCAGATGGCGAGAAGGTCGGCCAGGTCGAGAACCGCAGGCCGGGCCTCGACATGACCTTCTCGATGCCGAAGTCCGCGTCAGTGATGGCCTATATTGCCGGCGACAAGCGTATCCTTGCGGCCCATATGGAGGCGGTCAAGGCGACGATGAGCTGGGTCGAAAAGAACCTCGCCGAGGGCCGCAAAGATATCGACGGGCGCAAGGTGCCGATCCGCACCGGCAATCTCGTCTATGCTCTATTCCAGCACGACACGAGCCGCGCGCTCGACCCGCAGGGCCATATCCATGCCGTGATCGCGAACCTGACGAAGATGCCCGATGGCAAATGGCAGGCGCTCCACAACAGCGCGCTCTGGAAGAACAACAGCGTGATCGGTTCGATCTACCATGCCTTCTTTCGCGATCGGATTGAGAAGCTGGGTTATGAAGTCACTTCGACCGGAAAGCATGGCACCTTCGAGATTGCCGGCGTCGCCAAGGAGGTGCTCGAGCTGTTCAGCCAGCGCCGCGCGGTCATTCTCGGCAAGGCGCTCGAGCTCGGCATCAGGACCGCCGAGGGTCTGCGAGAAATCACCAAGAACACGCGCGATCCCAAGCTCAGCGTGGGCGATCGCGAAGCGCTCGGCCGGGAGTGGATCGACAAGGCCGCGACAGTCGGATTCGACGGCAAGGATCTGATGGCGGCGGCGGTCCAGCGCATAACCCGCAATCCGGACCGTGGCATCATCGCGCGGGGCTATGAAGCGGTCAGCGAGGCCATCCGTTCCGCGCGCGGGATGGTGGCCAACTTCCTCCGCCCCAACGACCCCCTGGTCGACCGCGGCCTCGCGCGCCTGACACAATCGCCCGTCGAGGCGCGTGCGCAGCTTGCGGTTGCCTCGGCGGTCCGGATTCTCTCGCAGCGCGAGGCGGCCTGGGAACTCAACGTGCTGGCGAAGACCGCGCTCGACTTGCGCCTCAAGGGCGTGACGATCACCCATGTCGAGGGCCGGATCGGGAATTTGCTGGAGAAGGGCGCCCTGATCCCGGGCAAGTCGCATCGTCATGACGGGATCGTCACCATGGCAACGACGCCCGAAGCAATCCGTACCGAGGAAGCGATCATCTCCGAAATGGAGAAGGGCAAAGGGAAAGTCGAACCGATCATTGCCGCGGCCGACGCGCCCGCGCGCTTGCAGGCAGCCTCGAAGGTGACGCTCAATGCCGGCCAGCTCGCGGCCGGCGCCATGATCGTGTCGTCGCGCGACCGCATTGTCGCTGTCCAGGGGATCGCTGGGGCCGGCAAGTCGACGATGCTGCAAGCGGTGGTCGAGGTGGCCCACGCGGCGGCTAATATCGCGAGAGCCGAGGGGTACAATGTCCTGGGGCTGGCCTTTCAGACCAAGATGGTGCGCGATCTTCAGGACGGGATCGGCGCTCCCAGCCAGACGATCGCCTCCTTCCTCCTGCGCCACCAGCATGTTTTGCACAGGCAGGAGGGGCCACGATATGAGGCCGCGCGTGAAGCGCTCAGGAATACCGTCCTGCTTGTCGATGAGAGTTCCATGGTGTCCAGCGAGCAGACGCTGAAGCTGGAGCGGATCGCCAACCTGCTGGGCGTGGAGAAGCTCGCCCTGATCGGTGACCGGCAGCAGATATCCTCGATAGACGCGGGTAAGGCCTTCGCACTGGTACAGGCGGCGGGCGTGACCATCGCCCGAATGGACGAGAATCTTCGCCAACAGGGCGATATTCTGCCTGTAGTCGCAGCGCTCGCCGATCGCGGCCAATCGGGAGAGGCCATAAGGGTCCTTGGCGAGAATGTGATCGAGGATAAGGACCATATCGACCGTGCAGCCGATATGTGGCTGGAGCTGGCACCCGAAGAACGGGAAAGAACGGCGCTCTTTGCATCCGGCCGCGAGGCGCGAGAGCATATCAATATGCGAATTCAGGAAGGGCTGACCGCAGAGGGGACGCTCGGCAAGGACAGTCTTGCGCTCACGATATTCGAGCGCGTGAACCTCACCCGCGAAGAGCTGCGCTACAGTCAAAACTGGCGGGCTGGCCTCAAGCTCGACGTTATGTTCCGGACCGACGAACTCGGGCTCGGCAAGGGCCTTTATGACGTCGTGAAGGTTCAAAAGAACGGGATGATCGAGCTATCCGACGGAAAACGCCGGTTCCGGATCGACCCGCAAAAGCTCTCGCCGCATGTCAGCGAGGACCGGCTCGGGCTCTCGGAGCCAAAATCGATAGCGATCCACGAAGGGGAGGCAATCCGCTGGACCGCGAACGACAAGGCGCGCGGGCTCGACAACAGCGCGTTGGCGAAGATTATCGGGATCGATGCGGCGGGCGTGACCGTCGAGACGACGTCGCGCGAGCAGCTCATGCTGCCGCACGGCGATCCGATGCTCTCTCGCCTCGATCTGGCCTACGCACTGAACATGCACATGGCCCAGGGCATCACCGTCGACAAGGCGATCGCGGTCATGTCGTCTTTCGAGCGGTTTCTCTCGAACCAGCGGCTGTTCAATGTCACAGTCACCCGCGTGCGTGATGCGCTGACGCTTGTCGTCGATGACAAGGACCGCCTCATTGCGCAGATAGAGCGCACGCCGGGGAACAAGACGTCCGCTCTGGAAACGACCGGGAAGATCGACGTCGATGGGCGAAGCGAGCAATCGGCCGAGATGCTGGCGGGCATGCTGGGCGAGACGGTTGATTTCGACCCAGGTGAAATCCCGCTCGACGATCTCGCGGCGCCGATCGAGGGCTGGTCGCCAGACGATCCCAAGGGTGACAGGCAGGGGGGCGAAGGGCAGGGGAAGAAGGCGAAGCCGGGCAACGATCTTCGGGCGCCCGATCCTGACCCCATCGATCTCGACAGCCTGCCGCCGCTACCCGAGCGGACATTGGGGCTCGACCTGTGAGCGGTCCGGATGTCCCGCGCCTCGGGCATGTCGCGAGGCTGAATCTGGCACATCCCCTCCGGGATCGTATGTCCTGGGCCCGCCGACATGCTCGTTCTTTCGACCTTCGGTCCCAGTTCTCCGCCGCGATCCTGTTCATCGCGGCGACGGCCCTGGGTGGCTGCGGCGAGAGGCCAGAACAACGGGAAGCGATAGCCGTCCCGTGTGTGCGGCCCTATGTCTACGATGGTGACTACATTCGGTGCGACGGGTTCGGGCGGTCACGGCTCTACGGCATAGACGCGCCCGAAATGCCCGGAGCCTGCCGGCCCGGCCGGACCTGCGTGCCGGGCGATCCCTACGATAGCCGAGACAATCTGCGCGCGCTGGTTGCGAAGGGGAACATCATGTGCCGTCAGCTCGACACCGACCGCTACGGACGACCTGTCCTGCAGTGCTGGAACGAGGCCGGCGATCTCTCCTGCCAACAGGTGGCGGCGGGGCAAGCTGTCCCGCGTTATGGTCGTTTGGAGTGCCCGCCGAGCTATCAATCACGCTCGCCGGAGTAGTAGCGATGCCAGATCGCATGTCGCAGGGCATGTCTCGCTTTGCTTAAAGCTCTCCCACCCACGCGCGTTCGGATGCCGCAAGCCATTCGACGGCCGCCTCAAAAGTTTCGGGAAGATCGTCAAGCGGTTCGGGCCACTTTATACGTTCGCCATTACGGTAAAGCCCGCTATGTGCTTCACGCAAGTCCAGCAGCGCCTTGCACACCACCTTCGTCCATTCACTATAGCGAGTAAGCTGGTCCTGAGGCAGGAGCCTTAGGCGCTCCTCTAAGTTCTGCACCGCTTCGGTAAAGGATCCACCCGTCACGACCGGGAGCCAATTTGCGGAAAAGACGTAATCCATCGCTGGGAACACGATCTGGTCCTCGCTGTTCCAAGACAGGTCGCGCACAATATCAACATGGTCCTGCCAAAATCCGAGCGCGGCCCAAACACCCTTTCCATAGTGATCCTGCCAACTCTGGAAGGCATATCCTTCTTCCGTTACGAGTTTGTCGATAAGTTCAAAGGTCATAGCGCCCCCTCTTGGTGATTGACCATATCGCCGATGACGAGGCTGTCATATCCCATATTCAAGTCTATCATCCCGAGTTTCAGCGGTTTTCTTTCCGCAAGGACCTTCCGTAGATGATCGCATCGGATGTTCAATTGCGCTATAGTTCGGTCCATGACCGAACTCGATCCTCACACGCTTCGCGTCGCCGCCTCGCTCGTGCGCTCGCGCATAGACAGTCTGAAGCGCGATACGCGGCTGGATGGCCTCCAGCGCCTCGGAGCGCATCGTACGCTTACCCAGCTTGCTGTCGATCTCGAGGTGTCTGCCGAACATGTCGGACCGCGCCGCCGCCGCATGACATGACGCCGACCCGCCTTTTCGGGCTGATTTCCGCGTTTAGCCCGCGTTGGCGTCCTTCGGCGACGCAAAGGCTGGTGTGAGAACAGAGCGCTTTGCGCGAGGCGGCCGGCCTGGGCCGCGTTCCTGCGTGGGACTGCCGGCCGCTGGTCCCTTTTTCGTCCTGGCTGCAGGAGCGGACGCTACCTTCGGCTTGCGGCCGAGACCGATCTTTTTGGCGAGCGCACGGCGCTTTTCGGCATAGTTGGGCGCTACCATCGGATAGTCGGCAGGCAGGTTCCACTTGGTGCGATATTCGGCTGGCGTGAGCTGATAGTGCGTCATCAGATGCCGCTTCAGCATCTTGAGCTTTTTGCCATCCTCGAGGCAGACGATGTAGTCGGGCTTCACCGAAGCCCGGATCGACACCGCAGGTTCCTGTCTCGCTTCCGGCACCGTATCGGCCTTGCCAATACGGTTGAGCGCATCGTGCACATTCTGGATCAGCGACGGCAGATCGCTCACGGCAACACTGTTGTTTGTGACATGCGCGGCCACGATGTCGGCGGTCAATGTGATGAGTGTGCTGTCGCGTTCGGTTGCTTCGGTCATGCTTTGCTGGCTTTCCAGGCTAGGCAGAGAGGATCGGTGAAGCAGTGTGGCTAGCGGGAAGTGGCTTCCTTCGCAACAAGCGTCGCAGCGTCCCGCATCATGGAGAATTGTGCCGGAAACACCCACTTTTTGATGCAGTAACGAATGACATCTATGTCACTTTACCCCTCAAGCACTGAGCTAAAGTGACATAGGTGGCAAAAGCACGGTTCGCCGGTCTTCATGAGCAATTGGGGGATTCACAAGAGTCCCGCTTTGTGCTTGATTCGTTCCATGTTCCAGCAGGACCTCTTCGCATCGCCGGCGTCCCAGCCAACGACAAGCATGCCGGACATAGTCCGCACGATTGCGGAGCATTCCGCGCGGCCGCGCTATACCTTCATGGTGCTGGACTTTATCGCGCGTGTCGCCCGCCCGAATGGGCAGGCCGGCCCTCTCGTTCGCGACGGCGAGGCGTTGGTGCCGATCCGGGAGTGGCTGGCTGCGGCAATCGCGCCGAGCGGAGCGCGCTATCATCACCGCCGGGTGACCGCCGACAAAGTCCGCGCGGCGCTCTACGCCAAAGGGGAATTGCCGGATGACCGGGACGAGGCTGAGCGCCTTGTTGACGCCCAGGTTGGGGAGCGCATCCGGGAGACCGGCATGACCGCGATCAGCCGCGCCGTATCGGAGCTGGTGCGGGCAGGTCTCATCAAGCGCCATTACCAGGGCTGCTGGGTCGACCACGAGAACCGCGGCGCTCAGCGCCATGCGGTCTATACGGTAACGGACACTGTCCGCGCCGCGCTTCACCCGAGCATCGCCACCAGCGAAAACCAGCGGAAACCCTATGTGCGCGGTGCACACGGCCAACCTCGAGCGGCGGCGGCGCGGTGAAGGAATATGGTTCGGCCCGTGCCGAACGGCTCCTCGCGCCCGTACTGCAGCCGGCCTGAGCGGCGGCCGCCTTCCATGTTCAGTGCGAGGGCTTGCCCTTAGCCTTTGGGTTCGCCGGTCTCGCTGGGGCGAACGCGCCGTGAGGTCTTCGCCTTGAGAAGCTTCACCGTTCTCGGATCGCGTGTTCCGCCGAACCAGCGGTCGAGTGCTGCCGCGATCAGGGGATGAGTGCTGGCGGCTTCAAATAATGTCAGCGACGAGTGAAGTTTCATCGCGTCGACCGTGCCAAAAACGGCAATCGGATCATTGGTTGCCAGGTCCTGTAAGGCTGTGACGCATTCGATATACCGTGGCCCCAGGACCGGATGATTGAAATAGGCCTGCGCCTCATCCAACGATTGAAGCGCGAACTGCCGTGAAGTCGAGCTTTGCCCCAGGCCCGCGAGCTGCGGGAAAATCCACCACATCCAATGGGTGACCTTCTTGCCACGGCGGATTTCGGCAAGTGCCGGCGCATAAGTGAGCATCTGCATCTCGGCGAAGCGTTCGAGGGAGTGATCGCCGGTCATAAAAATTCCAGCGACACCCGGACCGGGAGCGTGAACTTCGGGCAATCTTCAATCTTCACTGCCGACATGCTCTGCCTTGTCGGTAAGTGACGCCGTCAAAATTCGATGCGTAATCGCTTGCGCATCCGCGACCAGATGGCTGTTCTTCTCCCGGTACAGCAACTGGCCAATCACCGTCTCGACAGCTTTCGGGTTGACCTTCTCGACGACTTCCAGCGCCCTGCGGCATCGTTCGTGACCGCATTCGCGCAATGCCGACACGACATAGTCGTCGCCATGATGCTCGGCGATGGCAGCCAGGTCGAACATGTCGCGTGGCTGCAAGTTCCAGCCCCGGAAGTAGACCTTCTTCGCTGCAATCTCGGCTGGGGTTTCGAGGTCGACCATCTGCCCTCGTATCTCAAGGCGCTCGCTGGACACATCAAGGATAGAGGACGAACATATGAAGTCGATCTCGCCCAGTGCGTCATAGGCCAGTTTGAGCGCTTGCGTTCCGTCGCTCTTATATTCGTCGGGAAGACGGGTCAGCGCGAAATCCTGGGTTACGGGATTGAGAAAAGGCATGACCTGCGGATCATCGAGGAAGATATCGATGTCGTGGCTTTCACGATGGTCGATCTGGAGCATGAGCGCCGTACCGCCGCCGAAGCTCCATGAGGGCACGAAACCGATGGCTCTCTCGAAATGGCCGAAGATTTCCATCGCGAGGTCGAACAGGACTGGCCACTGGCTTGGGCCCCGCTCGACCATGCGTTAGGCTGCCAGCGGGAGCGCGTAGCCCGACAAGTCGGAGAACTGGCCAGCGACCGCGCAGACCTTATCGGCATCGACACCCATTTCCTCGACGAACTGCAATTGCAGAGCCGGGGTTACTTCCGAGAAGAAGGAGAATACGGGCGCGTTGAAGTCGCTCGCGCTATTGGGGTCGGCGATCAGCGCGGCGAGTTGATGCGCGGAAAGGTTCGCCCCATAAGGAGCGTTCACCGTCGCCAACACCAAGCTTGCTGCCTTTGCCATTTCAAATCCGAACTATGCTCCAGTCGATCGTTCAGCCCATATAGCTCTTCAGCGTTATCAAAACAAGAATCACGCCAATTCGCTGTCCGGCCGGACCGGGCATGAACCATCAACTTTGCCGCTAAAATCCCCCTCCCCGCGCGATTTTCTCACTTACCATAATGAGAGGTTATGGTAAGTATAGGCGCGCTTGGCTAGCAGGGAAGGGCAAAAATGACGATCGCAGGCACGACGGTCAAAGGACGCGGCACATGTGTGCCGCGCGATCGCAACTCCCGGCGCGAAGGCCAATAGCAAGCGATGACCGGGAAACCCGCCGGTCTTTCGGGCGCGGAAATCGTCGTCGTCAGGACGGACGCCGCGCTGCCGACCCGATCGCGGAGCCCGGATGCCGAAGCCGTCGATATGCGGCTGCTCCGCGCGATCGGCGGCATCGTGCCCGCCGATCTCCCGCCGATCAGCCAGCTCGGGATCGAGACGACGCTGGCGGCCATGGCCGACGCGACAAAGGCGGCGATCGCCGCCGATCTCGATTGCTGGCGCGACTGGTGCGGCGAGGAAGGCCGGAGACCGCTGCCGGCCGATCCCGAAGATATGGTGCGCTATGTGAATGCGCTCGATGCCAAGGGCAAGAAGCCCGCGACGCTTGCGCGGCGCATCGCGAGCCTCGGCTCGGTCCATCGCCTGGTGGGATTGGCGGGCGATGCCGCGCCTACCGACGCGCCGATGGTGCGCGCCGTGCTCAAGGCGGTTCGACGGCGCAGAGGGGCGATCCAGCGCCAGGCTGCGCCTTTGCGGCTCGGCAAGGCGCTGGATTCGCATGTCCCCAAGGGCTTCACCCTTGCCGCGCTGCTCGACGCCTGTGGCGGCGATCTGCAGGGGTTGCGGGATGCCGCCTTGCTATCGCTCGGCTATGATGGAGGCCTGCGGGTCAGCGAGCTCACCGTGGTCGAGAAGACGTGTATCGATCCCCAGGAGGATGGCTCGGCGACGCTCTTCATTCCCTTCTCCAAGACCGACCAGGATCAGGAAGGCGCCTGGGCATGGCTATCGGCCGAGACCATGCGGCGCGTCCACGCGTGGCTCGAAGCAAGCGGTATCGAAGAAGGCCCCCTGTTCCGAAGGGTCGGGGTTGATCGGCGGCGCGCGCAGGACGCGGAGCCGGAAACCGCCCTGGCCCGCACGACCTATTCCATCGGGAAGACGCCTCTCACCCGGCAGGGCGTCAACGGCATCTATCGCCGTGTGGCGCTCGCCGCTTACGATAAGGGATTGGTCATGCTGCCGACAGGCGATCTGCGAGGCGCGATACAGGCCTTGTCCACCCATTCGCTGCGCGTCGGCCTCACCCAGGATCTCTTCGCCGCAGGCGAAGATGGGGTCGGCATCGCCCAAGCGCTCCGCTGGAGTTCCCCGGCCACAGCTCTGCGATACGGCCGAAAGCTTGCAGTTCGAAGCAATGTCGCGGCGCGAGTGCTCTCCAAGGCCCGCCGCTGAAGGGAGATTTCGAGTTCGTTTAGACATCGAGGTTTCGCTTCTCATACACGGTCGATATCGCCCGTCTATCCCGAACATAGCAGAGATGCTGTTCCTGACGGCAATTGGACAGAATCCGGGGAAGGAATACGGTCACGCATTCTCCTGTCCCGACGCGCACGCTCAGCGGGATGCCATTCGAGCCGATGTCACGGAGCTCGCGAGCCAGTGCCGGTGACATAGCGTAGCTTCCTGGATCATGGTAGCCGGGATGGCTTTCGCACATCGCGGAAACATCGTGCATATCGGCTGTCACAAGGGTGGTGGCGATCGCCGCTCGATCTTCGTCTTCATAGTCCCTGCCGGAGATCGGCGAAGGTCGATCCCGCCGCCCTTGTCCGGGGCGAACGCCTGCAGTGCGCGGACAGTCTCAAAGCGAGTGGACGGCCCGAAATAGCGGACCCGTCCATACCATGTCTGCCCTTCGATCAGCCGCATCCGAAATAGCCCCGGCGGCACCGGCACCGTGATGGTATCGCGTTGGCGAACATAGACGGAAAGGATATGCGCGTCCGACTCCGGCGCGAAAAGCTGGACAACAGCATTCGCCCGTCCGGCAATCACCTTCATGCGTGAAGTCGCCGTGCGTGGGTCGAGTTGCCGATTGAAGGTCACGCTTCCGGAGGCTGGAAAGGCGACCGCAGGCTTCCCGATGACCGGCCAGCCTCCTTCGGTCCAGTACCATGTCGCGGTGAGACCGAGCAGGATACCCACGGTGAATGTCAGCCAGCGCGGTGGCCAGCCAGCGCTCGCCTGTATCGAGCCGGAGTGGCGCCGGGCGCCGGAGGGGCTCGATCCTCGATGGAACCAGGTCGCCTCGAGACGGGCCATGCGGTCGTTCCAGACCGTCCCCTTCGCGCGCGCTCTGTAGCGCTCACGCATATAGTCGCGATCATCAATGCCCATCGCCGCCTCAATCGAGCGCGATCATGTGATCTCGGAACTGCGCTGCCTCTGGTGGAAAGTGTCGAAACCAGTAGCGCCTAATGCCGGCAGGGAGCCATCGCATCGGTATCGTCGCGAGGCCGAAGCCAAGAAGCACCGATATAGCAATGAAAGCGAGCATGATCCCTACTCGAAGCAGGCGCCCTCCCAAGGTTGGCGGGTAGATCGGCAGCCAGATGAGCACGAAGAGCGCCACCATCACAGCGAGGGTGCCTTTGACACAAAGGCCGCGCCAGTCATGCATACGATGCTCGAACTCGATCAGATAGGACGTGCAGTCCGCCCGCCCTTCCTCGCTGTTGAGATAGGCCCAATGCGGATCGGTTCGGGTCGAGGCAGGCGGCTGCCGGTCGGGAATTCGTCGATACTCATCGGCCGGCCGGGGTTTCTTGCCCCAGAGGACAAAGCCCAGAAACTCTTTGCGATGCGCGCGGACCTTCACATGGGGCCAATAGATTTCGTGCCAATAGCGAAGGTCGGATTTGCCGTGTGCTACCAGCCATTCGTAGATCGGCCGCGGTGGCCGTGGCACGTACCCTTCGTCCACCAGATAGGACATCCTCGAAATGGTAATCAGGCTGATGGCGACAGCGACGATGATCACAGCGACCCAGAATGCCATGATGCTGGCAAGGCTCGCCAGGGGAGTGGTCCGCAGTTCGGCATCAAGCGAGCATCCGACGCTTGCCGCGATATTGGTAAGGCCTAGACAATAAAGGACAGTGCCAAGCCAGAAGATTGCTTGAGTCCGATTCCTCGGCTCATAGCGCGCGCGCTGCTGCGCGAGGATTGCCGTATCGATCTGTTGAGCACCCGCGGCCGGGTCATCGGGGCTCAGATACGCGGCAAGCTCATTGTACAGGTTGATTTTCTTGCTCATCGTTCCCCCCTATCAGCCCCAGCCATCCCGCCGGCCCTCGCCATTGTCGCGCAGCTTCCGGCCTCCGAGGGCTGATCGGCGGACATTGAGCTCGACCTCGTCGCCCTTGCGCGTGATTTGCACATCGCGCGGATCGAGATTGTTGCGGCGCGCGTATTCGTCGGCCGCCTTTTCGCTGCCGAACTTGCCGGCCTGTTCGAATTCCCATCCCATCTTTGTCTCCTTTTCCAGCCGACGACGGCACACTAAAGATCAAGGCGAGGCCGGGCCGGCGTGACGTCAAATTTCAACGCTTGCTCAGCACGGCAGCGCAGCACGAGGTAGAGCGTCCCGGCGTCCCGCTCGGCGTCGAGCGGATCGCGTGCCAAGGCGGCGCGCAGCGCGGCCTTCAGCCAGAAACTTGTCGCTGGATCGCCCAGCAGCTTGTCGAGTTCTGATCCTCTCTGGTCCATCATTCACCCCTGTTGGACGTCGTGTCGCCTCGGCATGCATTTGCTTTTGAGATTATCGTCGTTCGTGCTATGTTCGAGCCAGGAGGTTGGTTCGATGAGCCGGTTCGATTGGGACACTTACAACGCGACAAAGGACTCTCCTGCTGGTGCTGTCCACGCGACGAAGGTCGACTGGACCGAGTACCTCCCCGGGGATGCTTCTGCAGGCGAGGTCCATCGTGCGCCGGCTGCATGGCACACAGTGCTTGGGATCGTTTTTGTTGCTGGCATTCTTGCCTTTTTTGCGTTTGTCTCGACTATCATATGACTTCGTTCTTCAATCGCGCAGTTTAGGGTCATTGAAGAAACCGACGTTCTGACTGTCCGATACTTCCGACCTCGCGCGTGAGCCCCCTTGTCTGTTGACAGCTCTCGCCGTCTGCGCGACGGCTCGGCCTTCGTCGATCTCCTTGCGGCCATGATCGATGATCGCCGCCGCCGCGCCTTGATCATTTCCGCCTCCGGGCCCCGGGGGTCGGCGACCACCCCCTGAAGGCGAGTAGTGGCCGCGGACGTCGCTCTCCGACGCGACATCGGGACGCTGGACGGACACAAGGTTCGGCTCGTGAATCTCCGACCGGATCTCATCGCGGATGTCCTCGAGGCGATCGTCCATCCACCTTTCGATCATGGCGCTCCGCGTGGCGCGATCATGCGCTGACAAGTCGGTAGCCCAGAGATCGGGAACATTGATTGCGGGGTTGCGCGCCTGTTCCGCGCGATACCATTGAGCAAGATCCTGGCTCAGGTTCTCGCTCAGATTGAGCCCATGTGATTCCGCATAGCTAGCGTCGCGCGACAACGATTGTGCGATCTCGTCGAGTTTCTCGGCCGACCGTTGGTAGGACTGGGCCAGGGCAAGACTCTGCTCGGAAATCCTCGCGCTCGAGTCCGTGACTGAAGACCGGCTGAAACTCCCTGAGCGATCGTAGGTGCCAGCGGATTCGCTGGCGCTGGACCCACTCGCATGATCATCGCGGAAGCTGCTCGACGATGCGCTGCGATCTTCACTGGAGATATTGCGATTGGTCGAGTGGCTCAAATCCGACTGCTGCGTTCCACGCGCAGAGGTGCTCGCTCCCAACGAACCAGAAAGTGGGCCACCGCCGCCCCCACCAGCACGCCCGCGACCGCCCAGTCCGGCGCCGACCGATCCTTCGACGGATTGTTGCACAATCGCCTGACGTCCGCGATTGTCCGTGACGGAGAACCTGTCGGTGTCGGCGTTGGACTGCTCAATGCCTTCCGACGTGTTCGCCGTCCGGCGGTCGAACCGGTCGACGGATGTGGCCGATTGTGAGCCGCTGGCGCTTTCGACGCCCGATGTCGTTTCACTCGACCGAGTGTGAACCGATGCGTCGCGGTCAGTGGCGGTCAAGAGCGAGGTCGCCGTGTTGCGATAGGCCTCGGCCTGCCGCCGCGCCTCGGACGCAACTTCGCGCATTTCCGCGACACTGTTCATCGACATGGTCGGTGTGAAGGCCAGACGCGAGATCGCACCCGTCGTGTCGATCACGTCCTGGCCAGTGCCGTAGTTAGAGATGATCGAACCGTTATCGGTCCGGAAATCCAGTCGTGATTGGCCAGCCATGTAGCTCGGCGCCGTCGACCATTGGTCCGACTGGCGCATGTTGGCAGACGTGTTCCCGTAGCTGACGTTGCCGTAAGAGTAGTTGCCCGTGGTCTGTTCGAGAGCGGCCGCTTCCGCAGCATTTTGCGCAGGAGCCAGCATTGCCATCGAATGGCTCGCGATCCCCATGGCGCCCCGCGCCATGCCGGCGGCAAGGAAGGGTACGCTCATCAGCAGGAAGCCGGCGATCGTCGCGGTCTCCTCATTCACGGCACCGATACCTGCAAAGGTCGACAGCGTCACGCCGCCGGGCGCCATCGCCGCGGCAGAACCGGTCGCCCGCCCCATGATGATCATGTGGAGCACGACGTAGAGCGGTCCCCACGCCGCAAGATAGAAGAACCCGGCCGTGTAGCCCTTCAGCGTGGGCACGCCGGTCCTCGGCATGAGGAACAGCGGAAAGATGACCGGGAACATGGCGAAGAACACCACGGTCAAGACGATGTTGAGCACCGGTACCCAGCTCATGGCCTGCTGCGCAATCGAGCCGTATGTATTCCGCGCCTGGATATCAGCGCGCGTCGTCGCGAACGTGTCGATCGCGGCCGCGCCCGATCCGCCGGCCATGGAGTTGCGGGCTTGCATGAAGGCGTTGATCGCTGTGTTCTGCCGGAGAATTCCGACATGGCTTCCCCCAGAGCCGGTGAAGGCCTGGTTGACGACCGGGACGTCATCGCGAAGCTTCTGGGCGGCCAGAGCATTGCTGAGGCGAGGATAGAGTTCCTTGCCCCAGATCGGCAGGCTCGCCTCGATCATCGGCGTCCACTGCGCGTCGAGCGCCGAATAGGCATCGTTGCATGTCCGGATATGGCTCTCGACAGCGCCGCCGGATATGCGAGTGATCCAGATCTGTGAACGCGCTGGTGAGCCGGGTCCGATTGCGGCCCACAGGTCCGGAGAATTGGCGAGATCGGTCATCGACTTGAAGCCGAGCATCACGTCGTAGAAGACGCAGGCCTTGAAGTGCTCCTCGAGGTTGGTGGCGAACTCGGCATCGCGAATGCGCAGGTTGCGGGTCGCGTCGAACAGGCGCGCGCCATAGACCATCCCGTTGGTCGTGTAGTTGAGCGCGGTCGGCATGACGAACACCGTCTCGGCCGTTTTCGTGAGATAATCCCCCACCTGGCTTGTGAAGCTGGCGATCACACCGAGCCCGATGGGGACATTGTCGATCGTAGAGGGCGCGAGCGAGGGATTGAGGTGATCCGTCACCTTGATGCTGACGGTCGGCACCATCAGGCACATGTAGATGGCCGTCGCCTGAAGGAACCAGTTCAGCCAGGCCCGCCAGTCGAGGCTGAACGCCACCACCAGGAGCGAGTAGATGAGGCCCATCACCATGACGACGCGCAGCATCGAGCGGTAGCCCCCTCCCCCCGCCCAGGCCGCGACGGCGTTGAAGGTGTTGACGATGTATTCGCCGCCGCCGATCGTGAAGACTTCGAGCATGGCCGGCCCTCCCTTCCCGCTATTGGAGGCCCTGCGCACTGAGACCCCGCGAGAAGTTGAGCGCGGCCGACATGCCCGGCGTCATCGTGTTCTGCAGCGTGGACTCAAGCATGATCGAACGGTCGATGATCTGCATGGTGACCTGCAGCTTCTGGTCGAGCCGCACCCCGCGCTGCTGGAATTTCTGCCGGGTCGTTGCGATCTGCTGGCGCCACTGTGTGGCGGTTTCCTGGTCGAAGGTCTGATAGTGGATTTTCGCCTGCTCGACGCGATCGAGCATGTTGTCGATCATTGCGTTCAGGATGTCGACCGACACGATTTCGGCGAGCGTCTGGATCTCGCCGTCGGTCAACGTGTAACGCGCGGCCGACTGCACGGCGAGGATCTTGAACAGCGGAATGCTCGACATGTTGAGCAGCTGCTTCTCGGCCGCGTCGATCGCCACATCCGTCCGGATCTTTGCGGCGATATCCTTGATCATCGATGCAATCCGCGGGCGCAGCGCGGCGCTTTCCGGAATGGTGAGTGTCTGGGTCGTGATGCTGAGACAAAGGGTCTCTTCATCGCAGCGCAGGATATTGACGGCCGCGCCGCCCGCCGTGCCATCGAGCAAGGCGGTGACCACGGCCTCCTCTGCGGGTCCGACCATCGTGACCTTGCCTCCAACGCTCGGATCGGTCGAAGGCGTTGTCACAACCGTGCCGACCAGCGTCATGATATATTCGCTGAATTCCTTGTCGAAGGCGCCGAACTTGTTGGATTTGCGAAGCGCTTCCCAGGTATAGTTGTGGGGTTCGCCGACCAGCTGATCCTTCATCGCAGGATCACTGTTCGACGCGATCGTTGAATCCCGGCGATCACCGTTGTTGCAGTTCTGCCGGGCGGCCGCCCAGTCGGAGAAGATGCCTTGGCTGTTGCCGACGGCCTCGCAGATCGTGGCGCGTGTCGTGTCCATCTGCGGCCAGATCCCGCCGACGAGCGCCTGCGCGGTCTCGCAACTCGAGATGTTCATTTGATTGAGGAGCTGCGCCTTCTGCGCGAACTCGTCCATCACCTTGCCGATCTCCGGGCTGATGGAATCAATCGCCAGCTTGAAGGCAAATCCGAGCGCATTGTTGGCCGTCGCCTTCAGCATGGCGACGATTTCCGCCGTGTTGATGAAGGAGAAGCTGCCGGAAAACAGGTCGATGCCGCCGCAGCCCGCACGCGCCGACGGGAGCTGAAGATTGAACGGCGAGACCGACTTCTGCGGAAAGCGTGTCCACAGGTTTCCGAGCGAGTAGTAGCCCGCCGACTGGCCCTCGAATGCGCTTGGGCCCGTGATGTTGGCGGCGCCGCCGGCGTCGTTGAAGAAAGCATTCATCTCGCTCGCGACACCCGCCTGCGCCGGCGGCGCGACTGCGAGATTGAGCGAGGCGACAAGGGCCGCTGCAGATGCAACAGAGCGCAGAGCGGATCGGATGGAGCGTCGCATCAGAAGTCACTCCCGACTTCGGTGTTGGTGAGCGTGAAGATGCGGTCCATGATCTCGTCGGCCGACAATATGCCGTAGCCCACCGGAAGCGTCCGCTTCGTCACGGTATCGAACAGGACAAGCGCCGGCGTTTCCCGGCCGGGAATCCCCATGCGTTCGCGCTGACCGCTATCGACCAGATAGTTGGGGAAGTCCTTCGACGGGCCGCCGTCCATTGACACGGCCATAACCGTCAGGCGATGGCTGTCCGCGACCGAGCGCAGGATCGGACCGGCAACGTCGCACGCAGCACAGCTCTGCGCGTAGAAGTAGAACAGCCCATAACGCTCGCCCAGACGCGTGAGCACCGCGTCGCGGTCGGCCTTGCGATTGTCGATCCACAGCCGCTTGCCCAAGGTCGAGACCGGGCGCTGAAGCGTGTAGTCCATATCCGGGTGCTGCCAGATCGCCCGCTGCCAGACGTCGGAGAAGGTCGAGGCCCGGTCCAGCTGCTCGCGCTGGAAACGGACATAGGCGATAACATTCTCCTCGCTGGGATCGAGAATAGCGCGCGCCTTTAGTTCGTCGAGCGTCGCTCTCACCGCCGCGAGCTGCTCGGCAGCCGGTACCGTCGGTGCCTGTGCCCTCTCCTGAGGGGGCCTGCGCGCGGGATCACAATAGAACCAGGTTCCAAGGCGCCGCTCGCCGCAATAGAAAGGATCGCCGCTAGGCTGCCCTGCGCCCTCCTCATCCGCGGCGAACAAAGGGTTGTGCGCAAGCGCAGTGAACGCCATCACTGCGGCTGCCAAAAGCGCGGGCACGCGCCGGCGTGGCCCTCGATCCATGCAGGACACGGACTCCCGGCGTCGGCGAGCGCCAACCATGCGGAGCAGCGAATGGCGGCGCTGATCAGCCGCCGCCAGGAGCGGATCGGGCATAATATTCCTCTATCTTCTTCTGGATGTCGGACATCGTCTGAACTTGATCGGGCAGCTTCGCGGCGTCGATGAACTCGGCGTAGACTTCGGTGAAATCCATTTTCGACAAGTCGAGGCTCGCGAATTCGCTGATCGAAAATCCGCGACATTGCTCGCTTTTCGGCTTGCCCCACGGTTTGCCGAGCTGGATCCGGCCCTGCTCCTGAAGAATGCGCGAAAGCTTACTCTCGAAGCAGCAATAGGCAGTGCGCTTGGTCTTGCAGATGCCGAGGAAACTCGACGAGCAGTAGGTCCCAACCTTGTGGCAGAAGCCCATGCGATCCTTAATGTCGAGCATCTTCTCCTGGGTGGAGCAGGCGAACAGGGTCAGAAACGGCGTTGCCAGCGCGGCTATCGCGGCAGGCCCCCCTGCGAGCGCCGCTGCCCCCGCGCCGACCGTGAGCACGCCGGAGACTTTGCCGGCGCAGCAGTTGATCAACCCGAACACCGGCTTGTGGCAGGTCTCGCGCTCGCCGCTGAAGACCGTCAACTCGTCCGGGTTGAACTCCTCGCCCGCCTGTCCGATGGCATGAAGCGCGACCAGTGCGTCCTTGAGCTCGGTCGAGGCTTCGCGCTCGATGGTCTCGCACTCGCCGTTGAGGCAATAGACATCGTCTCCGCAGATATACTGCTTCTCATCGGAATCCCCACCTGAGCCTGGCACCGGGCATCTGTAGATGCGCTCGCGTACCTCGCAGCCGGGCGAGGTTTCGCCATCGTCGAGGCATTCCTCACGGCCCCTGTGCATTATCAGGACACGGATTCACGGTAGCGGTTTGATGAGCAGCGGCATGAGGCCGTTGGCGTCGA
>NZ_JCATID010000037.1:0-36542 GCF_059693745.1 Sphingobium sp. WR1
GACATGGGCCGCACCGCGACCAATGTGCTCGGCAACGCCATCGCCACCTCCGTCATCACCAAATGGGAAGGCATGTTGGAGGTCGAGGAGCCGATCGACGTGCCCCATCCCAAGGCGCCCTCGCGCACGCCCGCGCACGGCCGCGCCGGGCTGGAACTCGCCGCCGATATGGTCGACGACGATGTTCGATTTTCGTCGAAACAGGGAGAGGTTCATTGACCCAGCGCATGACCTGCCTTCCCGGCCATATCGTCGACTATATGCGCGCCAATTGCCCCGGTCGCACAGACGAGAAGCTGCAGGAACGGTTCGGGATCAGCTACAACACATGGCGGCGGATCGATGCCGGTTTGCCGATCAGGGTGAATTTGGCCAAGCGCATCGCGCATCGTGTCGATATGGAGTGAGACTGGTGTAGCCCGGCTTGCTTCCCCCCTGTTTCGCCCAAAAACCTTAATTCATCATTCAACAGTTGCGATTGAATTTCAGTATCCTTAGGTTGCTCCCGAGTCTTAGGGGGGCGTTCATTGTCATATTTCAACTCGGGATCGGCCCTGGGCATCATGAGCGCATTGCTCTTCGCCGTCCCGGCTGCCGCGGAAAACAGTGAAACGGGATCGGATAACGACATCATCGTCACCGCCGAGCGCACAAACCGGTCGCTCAATGACACCGCGACCAGCGTCGCGGTGATCACCGGCGAACAGGCCGACCGGCTGCCGGGCGTGCTCAGCACCTATGACCTGATCGAGCGTATTCCGAACGTCGTCGCGACGCGCCAGTCGAACGGCGCACCCGCTATCCGGGGAATCGACGGTGCGGGGCCGGCGACCGCCGCCAACGCTTTTTTCGCCGGGACCCGTCCGCGCCTCAATTTCCAGATCGACGGACGCACGCTCACCTTCAATGAAGCGATATATCTCGATGCCGGCGTGTGGGACATGCAACAAATCGAGGTCTATCGTGGACCGCAGTCGACGCTGCAAGGGCGTAATGCGATCGGCGGCGTGATCGCGATCAAGACCGCCGATCCGACCTTCGAATGGAGTGGCAAGGCGCGCGGTCTGATCGGCGAGGACAAGACGTGGCAGGCATCCGGCGCCATCGGCGGGCCGCTGCTCGGCAAGTCAGTCGCGTTCCGCGTCGCGGCCGACTATCGCCGCGAAGAAAGTTTCATCGACCTCATCCCCTATGCCGAACTCCGGCATCCCGAGCGGATGAAGGCGATGAACTTCCGCGGAAAATTGCTCATTCAGCCCGAAGGCGCACCCGATTTTCGCAGCCTGTGGACGGTCAGCTACAGCGACGGCTATGCGCCGCAGACGCTGTCCGTGCGCCGGCCCTTTGCCAATGAGGTGATCAACACCAATCGCACGCCGCGCTTTCGCACGCGGGCCACGGTCGGCATTTCGGACACAAGCTGGCAGGTGACAGACGATATCGGCCTGTCGGCATTCCTGACCGCGACCGATTTTCGCGTGAACCGCTACGTCAATGCCGGCAACGGCATCGCGCAGATCGACGGCAAGGAATATACCGCCGAACCGCGCATCCGGTTCGGTCAGGCGGACAATCCGCTGTCGGGCTTTATTGCGGGCTATCTGTTCCACGGAAAGCAGCATGAGACGATCGACCTGTTCGGCGGCGGCGCCTTCGACGACCGCACCGAAACCAAGGCCGCCTTTGGCGAACTCACATGGCGGCCGGCGAAGCGCATCGGCCTGACGCTCGGTGCGCGCTACGAGCAGGAGGAACGCGACCGGACCGGACGCGCAGGGCCGATACCGATCGACTTTCACAAGAGCTTCGACGCCTTTCTGCCGCGCGCGACGCTGACCTTCCACGCCAGTCCCGGCCTGACCGTCGGGGCGACGGTCGGACGCGGCTATAATGCGGGCGGCGCCGGCTTCGCCTTCAATCCGCCGTTCCCGAGTTTTGTCTATGACAAGGAAATGGTCTGGAACTACGAAGCATTCGTGCGCGGTTCGCTGGCGGACGGCAGGCTGCAGTTCAGCGGCAATATCTTCTTCAACGACTATGACGGCCTTCAGCTGCCGTTCGATGTCGCCAATAATCCCGCGGCGCAGGCGCTTGTCATCCGCAATGCCGAAAAAGCGACCACCTATGGCGCCGAAGCCTCGTTGCGTTTCAAGGCGTTGCCCGGCCTTGAACTGTTCGGGTCGGCGGGGCTGCTGAAGACGAAGATCAACCGTTACAGCGACCCGACCGTGTCGGGCAACGAGCTGCCGCGCGCTCCGGCCTTTTCCTTCAACGCCGGCGTCGCCGCGACACCGGTCGCGGGGCTCGATGTCTCTTTCGACATGCGTTATTCGGACAGCTATTATTCGGACGTGTTCAACAATGCGCGCGGCAAGGTCGATCCCTATATGCTGGCGAACGCGCAGATCGGCTATCGGCTCGGTCCCGCGCGCGTCTTCGTCGCCGCGACCAACCTGTTCGACACGACCGATCCGATGATGATTTTCCCGGCCGGGTCGTTCGCGACCGATCTGGCAACCGTCACACGCTCGCGCCGCGTCACCGCAGGCATCGAACTGGGCTTCTGATCCGATGGAGCGGCGCGCGATCAAGACCTGGTATCTGATCCACAAATGGACCAGCCTTATCTGCACGCTGTTCCTGCTGATGCTGTGCGTCACCGGCTTGCCGCTGATCTTCCATGACGAAATCGAAGATATGTTGGGCCAGCGTCCCGCGCTCGGGGTCGTCGCGCCCGGCACGCGGGCGCCGGGGCTCGACGCGATCGTCGCCAAGGTGCTCGCTGCGCGGCCCGGGGAGGTCGCGCAATATGCCTTTTTCGACAAGGATCTGCCGATTGTAACGGTCGGCACTGCGGCGAGCGTCACGACACCGCCGGATGCAGTGCACAACCAGCCGGTCGATCTGCGCAGCGGTGCCTTCCTACCGCCGCCGGTCGAGGGCAATTTCGTCCACATCATGGAAGAGGCGCATACCGAACTGTTCGCAGGATTGCCGGGGACGCTGTTTCTTGGCGCCATGGGGCTGTTGTTCCTTGCCGCGATCGTGTCGGGGATCGTCCTGTACGCGCCGTTCATGCGCAAGCTTGATTTTGGGAGGATCCGCGCGGACCGCAGCAGGCGGATAAAATGGCTCGACCTCCATAATTTCCTTGGCATCGCGATCGTGGCCTGGCTGCTCGTGGTGGGGACAACGGGCGTGTTCAACACGCTTGACCAACCGCTCGCGCAGCAGTGGAAGCAGGGTCAGCTTGCCGAGATGATGGCGCCCTATCGCAACGCTCCGCCGCTCCGCCACCTTGGTTCGCTCGACGCGGCGGTTGCGGCGGCGGAAACGGGATCTCCCGGAATGATCCCTCAGACCATCGCCTGGCCGGGAAGTTTCTTCGGGACGCCACGCCACTACAACATATTCCTGAAGGGGGCGACGCCGGTAACTGCGCGCCTGCTCAAGCCATCGCTGGTCGATGCCGAAACGGGCAAGCTCGTCGACACGCGCGACATGCCTGTTCATATTCGTGCGCTCTTCCTGTCGCGGCCGCTACATTTCGGCGACTATGGCGGGATTGCGCTCAAGATAGTCTGGGCGCTGCTCGATATCATGGCGATCCTGATCCTCGGCAGCGGCGTCTATCTCTGGCTTGGCCGTCGGGCAGGGCCCGTCGAACGACGGGTCGAGGAGATCGCCGCAGGGGGCATCACGCCGCGTGGGGAGGGTGTCTGATGGCTCCAAGGGAGAATGGGCAGGGCACACGGCTATTTCGCGGACCCTTGCTTCTTGCTGGAATTAGTCTTGCGGGATTAGTCGCGGCGTTGCTCGGGGATGGTCCGCTTGATCTCCTCTGGGACGCGCTTGTTGCGTTTCCGCTCGTCGTCATCGGTTTCTTCTGGCTGCGTCGATCCCGGATAGGTCGTTCGGATCGGTGAGAGGATTTTCGCCTGCCGCAATCGCATCATTGTGTCGTCCCAAGAAAGACGGACCGGAATCCGTGCCATCACAAATCTGATGTGCCTTGGTCCCGGCGCCAGGCATCAGCCGCCGCCAATCATGAATGCGCGGGCATGGCGACGCGCAAATTCAGCGAAGCTGGCCAGGGCGATGCCATGAGAGCGCGCCTGCGCCAGGTCGACCTTATAGCCTTCCACATTGCACCATTGCTCACTCTGCATCAGCCCAGGCGAATAGCCGTGCTTTATCCCTTCCTCGGTCGCCGCATGAACGACCGTCACCGGCTTGCCTGCCGCCTTTGCGATCGTTTCCGCTATCTCTCCCATCGTCAGCGCCTCCGCGGCGAGATCGATATCCTTCCCATGGAAACGGGCAGGATCGAGGAACGCCTCGGCGGCGAATTGGCCCACATCGGCGGCATCGATAAGATCCAGCCGTGTCTCGGGATGCAGGGCGGTCATTATCTCGCCCCTTATTTCCAGTGTCGGATGCATCCAGCGCGCCTTGGGCGGCACATAGTTGGCCATCATATAGGCTGGCTTCAATATCACCCAATGCGGAAAGCCAGCCGCGCGCACCATGTCATTCACGCCCGACTTCGAATCCCAATATTCGTTCCACCAACGTCCTTCCGCCCAGCCGCTGAAATCCCGCTGGTCGCCGGCCCGCGCGACGGAGGTGTGAACGAACGTCCCGACACCGGCGGTCAGCGCCGCTTCGATGAGGTGGCGACCGGCCCGCAATTCCGATTCGAGATCAGGCGGACGCGGCGGGTTCTGCATCGAAAAGACGGCCCCAACGTCCGCCATCGCGACCGTCAGGCTGGGCACATCGTCGAAATCACCTTTGGCAAGTTCCACGCCGCGAGCGGCAAGCGCGATGGCGGCGTCTGAGGCGAGGTCGCGCACCAATGCGCGGACCGGCACATGCCGGGCAAGAAGGGCATCGATGACGGCGCCCCCCTGGGCACCGGTGCCGCCGGTAACAAGAATGCGAGTGTGGGCCATGTCTTCCTCTGATCTTGTTGTGATCAAGGAGAGCGAATAGTCATAGCCATGACGATGCGCTCATCACATTCTTGAAATGGGATATCGACGGATCGTCCCTGTTCCTGCTGTGCTTCAAGGAGAAGGGGAGGGGCATCGCCACCAGTCATCCGCCATCGGTGCCGGTCGTGCAGCGTCCCTCGGGTGTCTATACGAAAATGTCCACTACTCCCCTTTGCATGTGGTCCACGCCGCTTGGGAGCGATCTTGTAATCCAAGTAAATTATATATAGTGTAATTGACGATAATTTGGCCGATATTTCCAAATTGCAAGAACGATCGTTCTCTTAATCAAAAATGGGATCGAGGAATTTGGCGAGCGGTCCATGCCGAGGAGGAGAATGCGGATGGCTGAGGAGCCTTATTTCCTGTCTTCTATCAACCCGGTCGCCAATGTGGATCAACGCGACCTGGAACGGCTCGCCATCCGCCTGTTCGAACGCGCCGACGTCCGAGCCGCGCGGGAGAAGGCGGCAATCATGTGGCGCCGGGTTGCCGACCGTTTGATGCCGCCCGACCAGATGGCGCTGTTCGATGATCATGTCTCTGACTATTGTTTCAAATGCACCATGGTCGCGGCGAATAGCGACGCCGATTATCCACGTGTGCTGCGTGTCTACAGCGAAGGGACGGAATGGTTCGGGCACAAGGTGCCGGGCGCGAAATGGGGCGGCGACAATCCCGACAACTGCTATCGGATCATCCCCATCGCGGCAGGCGGACGCTATGAAGTGACGGGGCAACGGCAGGTTGAGCCGTCGACCTATGTTACTTTCCAGCTTGTCGGGAACAGCACGACATCGGCCACGCTGGCCTCGCTGGAACAGCTCGACATGGATGTGGCAGCGGACGGCAGCTATTGCCTCACGCTCGATGGCTCCCCCGCGGACGGGCGGCGCAATCACCTGACCATACCGGAAGGAACGCTTTATCTCTTCATCCGTGATTCGATGGGGGATTGGGAAAAGCAGGCGCCCGACGCACTGCGGGTGCGACGGCTCGATCCGCCCACCGGGGAGCCGCTCGGCGAGGATGAACTGGCGCCGCGGGCGATCCGTAACATCCTTTCCGATATTTTCTATGCCCATTATGCGCAGCGGCTATTCTTCAATGGCCCACAGATGATGACGCAGCCGGAGGGGGCCGGCTCCGTGGGCGGGCTGGTGACGCAGCAGGGCAGCCTCGGCCATTTCACCCTGGCCGATGACGAGGCGGTCATTATCACCGCCAATGCGGCGGGGGCCACCTACCGGGATATCGTGCTGCACGATCTCTGGCTGCGCAGCCTGCCCAATCGCGATCATCAGATGAGCCTCACCAACGCCCAGATGGCGTCGGATGAAGACGGCCGCTTCACCTATGTGATCGCCATGGTCGATCCGGGGGTGCATAACTGGCTGGACACAGGTGGGCTGCATGATGTGCTGGTGCTGCACCGCTGGCAGGGCTTTCCCGATCCGGATGCGGACCAGCCGATGATCGAGAGCCGCAAAATTGCCTTGTCTGACCGGGACGCCGCGCTGCCTGCGGGTGTGACGCGCGTGACGCCGGAGGAAAGGCGGCGCCAGATCGCCCGGCGGCAGGCAGCCTATGATCGCCGTTTTGCGGTGGGTTGAGCGCCCGATCAGTCGTCGGTATAGGCGCCGCCGGCATATTCCCGGTCAAAGCGCTGGTGGAGATCGCCCAGGATACGGGCCAGCGCCTGTTGGTCCTCCCGACTGAGCTGGCGGAAGAAGCGGACGAGCTTCGACTGGCCGGCGATCTCCACGATCGCCTGCTCGATCAGGGCGCGGCCCTGCTGGGTCAGGACAAGATCGAACGCGCGCCGATCATCGGGGTTGCGATGCCGCTCCATCAGGCCGTCCTTCTCCAGACGCGCGATGCGGCTGGAAATGACGGCGTTCGACACATAGAGACTGGAGGCGAGATCGGTCGCGCGCAGGGCGGTGCGTTCGTCGATCGCCAATGTGCCGAGAAAGTCAAGATCGGCAAAACTATAGCCCAGCTTGCGCGCGATCGTGTCGAGATCGGTCGAGACCAGATGGCCGACGGTGAAGAAATGCCATAGCGGCCCGAAATGTTCGACATCCAGGCCGGGCATTTGCCGCGCGTAGAAGCGGCGCCCGACATTCAACTGATCCACCGGCTTGCGCGGCATGTTTCCTCTCCGCAGGGACTGGGACCGATCGCGCCTAACCTGTCCCAGTCTCTTTGTCACAGGCGGCAATTACCAGATGAGATCCAGCCGCAGCACGCCATTGACCATGCCTGTCGCTAGCACGGGCGCGGCGCCGGGCTTTATGTGGAAATCGGGAATGCGGCTCAGCCATTCCTGCAGGAAGATCCGGATTTCCCGCCGGGCAAGAACCGCGCCCGGACAGGCATGGGCGCCGTTGCCGAAAGCGGCGTGCACGGGTTTTTCGCGATTGAAGTCGACGATCAGCGGATTTTCGTTAAGGCGATCGTCCATCCCGACCCAGAGGTTGGCGGGCAGAATGCGGTCGCCGGCGCGGAAGCGGACGCTCTTATAATCGAAATCCTGGGTGATCACCCGAGCCGTATTGGCCAGTCCATGGCGCCGGATCAGTTCCTCCATGGCCTGCTTCAGAAACACCTCGTCATCCAGCCGCGCGACCAGTTGCTGGCGATGACCGGGATTGAGTGCAAGAAAACGCGCGATGAAGCCGATCATGCCCGCGACGGTATCCAGTCCGCCGAACAGCACCAGCGTCGCATAATCGACCGCTTCGGCTTCCGAAATGCGACCGTCGCCCACCTCGACATTGACCAGCTTGCTGAGCAGATCCTCGCCCGGATTTTCGCGCCGCGCCCGCACCTTGTCGAGCAGATAGGCACCCATGGCGCGGTGGGCATCCAGCCGGATTTCGGCGGTGCTGCCGCGCACCGAATCCTCCGCCAGCGGGAGCAGGATCGCCTTGTCGGCAATGGGAAGATCGACCAGCTCCATGAAGACGTGGATGGGCAGGATCTTCGCGAAATCCTCGATAAATTCGCATTCGCCTTGCGGCAGGACGCGCTCGATCGCCTTGATCGCGACGTCGCGCACCGTCGATTCCAGTTCCGCGACGATGGCAGGCATCAGGGCCTGCATCAGCGGCCGACGGTAACGCGCATGTTCGGGCGGGTCCATCTCCAGCGGGATCTGGCGCGGCGTTCCCTCGGGCATGGGGGGCAGCACGATATGCTTGTGGGAGAAATGCTGATAGTCGCGCTGCATGGCGATGATGTCATCGCCGCGCGTCGCCACCCAATGGCCGCCATTATGCGGCGTCCAGAAAATGTCGGGACTGGATTGCTGGATGGCGGCATAGGCAGCCTGCACATCCTCGGCCGAGCCGGGGATATCGTACAGATTGAAGTCCCGGACCAGTTCGGCCGGAACATGCGCAGGGCGCTGCACATTCTCTGCGATTGTCACCATCCTTTCTGTCTCCTCTATCAGTCTTCGGGCGCGATCGTGACGCGCAATCCTTCCATCGCGGATGTAATGGATAGCTGGCAGGACAATCGCGAATGGTCGTCGCGATGATCGGAACTGTCGAGCAGGTCACTTTCATCTTCGCTCATCGGCGTTAGCGACGCCATGAAGGCCGGATCGACCTTCACATGACAAGTTGCGCAGGAACAGCAACCACCACAAAGGGCAAGCAGCTCGTCCAGGCCGGCATCGCGGATGGTCTCCATCAGCGAGAGGCCTTCGTCGGCCGTGATCGCATGTTCTTTGCCGTCACGTGTGGCAATGATGATAGTGGGCATGGCGTGAACCTTCGGAAAATCAGTCGCCGAAGCGGACGTAGAGATGTTTGGGGACGCGCATCATCGATCCGCGGATTTCGGGCAGCGGGCGATCGGGATCGAAACGAAGATTGGGCAGATTGTCCAATATCGCGTGGAGCGCACGGGTCATCTCGACACGGGCCAGATGCTGGCCGACGCAGATATGCGGCCCGCGCGAGAAGGAGAAATGCGCTTTTCGGTCGCGGAATATGTCGAACGTGTCGGGGTCCGGGAAGATCGCCGGATCGCGATTGGCGGCGCCCGCCACCACATCCAGCAGGGAGCCGGCGGGAATTTTGAGGCTGCCCAGCAGCACATCCTGCTTCGCCATGCGCAACTGGACCGCGACTGGCCCGTCCCAGCGCAGCGCTTCCTCGATGGCCTGGGGAATGAGCTTGCGGTCGGCGCGGATGGCGTCGAACTGGTGGGGGTTGCGGAGCAATGCGGTGAGCAGGATGCTGGTGCCCCGATATGTGGTGTCTCCGGCCGCGTTCATGAGCTGGCGCAGAAAGGAGATCAGCACGACCTCAGGCAGATAGTCCCCGTCGACTTCGGTGTTGGCGAGCAGACTGACCAGATCGTCGCCGGGGTTGCGACGGCGTTCCTCCACCAGCGCGATGAAATATTCGCCCAGCTTGCGGCCCGCCTCGATCGCCCTTCCAGTGTTCACATAATCCGTCTGGCCGATGGCCAGTCGCTGGAAGGTCCGCACATCGGCCTGCGGCAGGTCGAGCTGTTCATAAATGACTTCGAATGGATAGCGGATCGTGAATTCTTCTATCAGATCGGCTTTGCCCAACGGCATGAACTTGTCCATCAGCCTGTGGACGACCGGATCGACGATGGATTCGCCCCATGTCTTCACATATTGCGGCAGGAAAATCTTCTGGAAGATTTTGCGCCAGCGCCCATGTTCCGGGTTGTCCATGGTGCTGATGCTGCCCTGGCCGAAGGTTTTGCCCAGGTTGAATTTATAGGCCGCGTTGGAAAAGCGGTCGGTGTCGGTCAGCACTTCCAATATTTCGTCCGTTCCGACGACCGTGAACATCTTGCGGTCCGGGTACATGGCCGACTGAAGGCCCATTTTCGGCCTGTAATCGCCCTCATGCACCGGCGCCTGGGCGCGCCACTGCGCGATGGCGGGATAGGGATCGAGCGTGTCCCCGAAATTGATTTCGTCCGAGCTGAACGGATCATAGCTCGGATCGTCATATTCCTGAATCTTGACGGCGCGGTCCATGGCTGGATACCTCTACTATGAAGTAAACACTACATAGAAAGAGGCAGAGCTGCTGTCAATCGAGCGGCGGTCCCATCAGCGAATGGGCGACCAACTGTTCCAGCACATTGATGACGGCTTCGCGGTCAGGTTTCTCGTCGGGAAACAGCGAGTCGCGCAGCACGACGCTGGCCGCGATCATGCCGAAGCCGAGACGCACGCCAATCTCAAGGTCGAAGGGCGGATCGATCCCGGCCGATCCATAGCGTTGCTGCACCTGATCGACCGACTGTTTGAAGAAGGGCGTCAGACCGCGCAGTCCGGGCGCGTTGTCCTCTACGTTGGATATGGACGGGCCAGCCAGCAGAGCGCGGAACATTGCTTCATTATTCTCGAACAGTTCGAACACCTGGCGCGTGAAACGCCGCGTTTCGGCTTCGCGTGCGAAATTGGCGGTGGGGTCAGGATGAAGGGTGACGAAATCGTCCATCAAGTGCTGGAAGGGCGCGATCACGACTTCGTTGAACAACGTGGCCTTGTCGCCATAATAGCGGAACAGCAGGGTTTCGCTGACATCGGCGAGACGGGCGATCTCGCGCGTGGTGGTTGACCCATAGCCGCGCTCGGCGAACAACTGCCGCGCGGCATCACATAGGCGCTGGGTTACGTCCTCGCGCGTGCGCCGACGCCGCTTGACCCTCGGCTGATCTTCGCTTGTCGTTGCTGTTTCGGTTTGCGACATGCTGCTAATGGTTCCGACCCTCCAATATGATCTCGGCCGCATTCCAGGCGGATGCCATGATGGGACCGTTGGTGTTGGCAGACACCATCGTCGGCATGATCGATCCGTCCATCACGCGCAATCCATCGACGCCCTTGACCCGCAATTTCTCGTCAAGCACGGCGTCGGCGAAATCGCCCATGCGGCAGGTGCCGCAGGCATGATAGCCGGCCTGGCCGATCCGGCGGAAGGCGGTCAGGATTTCCTCGTCGGTCTGGAGCGAACGCGTGGGCTCGCGCTCGCCGGCGATCAGCGGTGCAAGCGCGGGCTGCGCCATCCATTTACGGAGATAACGGTGCATCGCGACCGTGACGGCGCAGTCATAAGGGTCGGTCAAATAGCCGGCGCGGATATTCGCCGGGGCAGTCGGATCGGCGGAAGTGATGCGAATCGAGCCTTCGCTGCGCGACCGCAGCGGATAGCCGAACAGGGTGATGCTGGGTGCCTTGTCGACCGCCATATTGCCCTTGGCGTCGGGGGCGGCGACGGCGGGCGAGAGCAGGATCTCGATGTCCGGCGTCCGCGATTCCGGCAGCACCGTGGCGAAGGCGCCGACATTGCCATAGCCTGCCGCCATCGGCCCGGTGCCGTTCAGATAATAGCGCAGGACATTGCCGACGAGGCGCAGGCCCTGCAACTCCCTGTTATGGCCAAAGGGTCCGGTGAGGTCGAAGACCATCGAAAGCAGCCGATGTTCGAGCATATGCTCGCCCACGCCCGGACTGTCCGCAATCACGGGAATGCCGAGGTCCTTCAGCAGCGCTGCCGGACCGACGCCTGATCGTTGCAGGATCTGCGGCGACATCAGCGCGCCGGCCGACAGAATAGTCTCGCGCCCGCTGGCAAAATCCTGCGCCATGCCATTGACGATGGCGCGGACCCCCGTGGCGCGCCGGCCGTCGAACAGCAGCCTGTCGACCAGCGCCCCTGTCATGATGCGCAGATTGGGGCGTCCGCGCGCTCGTTTCAGGAAGGTCTGCGCCGCGCTCTGGCGCTTGCCCTTCCAGATGGTGCGGGTGGTATAACCCACGCCGTCGCGGCCGCTATGGTTGAGGTCGGTGACGCGCGGAACGCCCATCTGCTCACCTGCGGCAATGAACGCCTCCGACAGGGGATCGCGATCCGGTTCGATGGAGATCGGCAGCGGGCCGTCGCCGCCGCGCACCTCATCGCCGCCCAGTTCATGCGCCTCCATGGCGCGGAAAGCCGGCCCCATCCTGTTCCAGCCCCAGCCCTTGGCGCCGAGTTCTTCCCAATGGTCGTAATCTTCCGGCTGACCGCGAAAATACATCATGCCGTTGACGGAGGAGGAGCCACCCAGCATCTTGCCCCTGATCCAGGTTTCGGCGGGCACATTACCATGCGCCTCGGTCTGAAAATACCAGATATGGCGCGGATCGGTGTAGAGCTTGGCTGCCCCGCGCGGCATGTGGATGAAGGGATTGCTGTCCTTCGGCCCCGCTTCGAGCAGCAGCACTGTGTTGGCGGGGTTTTGCGACAGCCGGTCGGCCAGCACGCAACCGGCCGAACCGCCGCCGACGATGATATAATCCCAAATCATGTTTTGACTCACAAGGCCTCCCGGATGACGTCGCCGATGATGGTGCGGCTGTCCTCGGCGATATCGATCGTGTCGAACATGCGGTTATGGCAGAAGGCGACGGCGAGCTTGAGATCGGGGTCCGCCCAGCCGATCGAGCCGCCCATGCCCGGATGGCACAGCGCGCGCATGTTGCGGGGGGCCGATACCGGCGGCGCCTCCGCACCGCCCAACCAGAAGCCCGACCAGGCGATGGGCACCTTCATGCCGAAGAAGACCGGGTCGGCATCGTCGAAATGGGGGCGAGGCGCGGCGAAGCTGGCGACGCGCTCCTCAGAAAGCAGGCGCACGCCATTCAACTGGCCGCCATTGGCGAGCATCGCCCAGAAGCGCGCCTCGCTGCGTGCGTTGAAGATGCCGCCCACCGCCGGGATGCAGGCGCGCCGGACATAGGGACGCTCGAACGGATCGGGCATCAGGTCGACGACCAACGGCTGCGCCTCGCGCATCATATTGCTGTCGGGCGCGACATAGACGGCGACGTCGTTAAGCCTGGCGATGCGCGGTTCCACGGCGTCGGCAATGCCCATCCAAAGGTCGGTGCAACCCAGCGGTTCGGCGATCTCTTCCCTGATGAACTGGCCGAAGGGACGGCGCTTGGGGTCGGTGCGGCGGACGACTTCGCCGATCAGCCAGCCGAAGGTCATCGACTGATAGGATGACCGGCTGCCAGGCGCATAGGCCGGCTCCATCTCGGCGATGCGACGGCACATCCAGTCCCAGTTGGTCATGAGTTCGGGCGTCACGTCAGGCGGCATACGCAGCACGCCCGATACATGGCTCAGCACATGGCGAACCGTGACGCCGTCCTTGCCGGCCTGCGCGAAGTCGGGCCAATAGGTCGCGATCGGCGCGTCATAGTCGACCAGACCACGCTCGACCTGGATGTGCAGGGCGGTGGCGGTGACGGCCTTCGACACCGAATAGACATTGAACAGCGTGTCGCCGTCGACGGGCTGGCCGCTATCCGGGTCGGCAAGGCCCGCCCAGCAATCGACGATCTGCTCCTCGCCCAGCCAGGCACAAACCTGGACGCCGATCTCGCTGCCCTGCGCCACCAGTTGGTTCAATGTCTGCTGGACCGCGTCGTTGACCTTGCCCGTCATCCTCTTGTCGCCTCTTTCCTGCTTGCCATCGCTGCATGGCTCATTATGAAGTAAATGCTACATAGCACGAAGCGGCACGAGAGGAAGGCCCTTGGCAACGTCATTGGAAAATATCGCGATCACCCGCGACGATGGCATCGTCGAACTGCGCATCCATCATCAGGGCGGACCGGCGGTCTGGGGGACATGGGGCGGGCTGCACCGGGAACTGGGCATCGCCTTTGCCGAAATAGGGGCCGACCCCGCGGTCAAGGCCGTGATCCTGCGAGGGACAGGCGACAGTTTCTGCGCTGAGCTGCGCATGAGCGACGAGATGCCACCCATGTCCGCAGGGACATGGGATATCCTTCTCAAGGAGGGACGCAGCCTTCTCGACAACCTGCTAGCGATCCCGGTGCCCGTCATTGCCGCAATTCATGGGGCCGCCTTCATTCATGCGGAACTGCCCTTGCTTGCCGACATTGTGCTAGCGTCGGAGAGCGCAGTCTTTGCCGACAAGGTCCATGTCGTGGCCGGTGTGGTGCCGGGGGACGGCGTCCACACCATCTGGCCGATGCTGCTTGGTCCCAATCGCGGCCGTTATTTCCTGATGACGGGGCAGGAGATCGGCGCGCGGGAGGCGTTGGCGCTGGGCCTGGTGGGTGAAGTGCTGCCGGCCGAGGCGCTGCACGCCAGAGCGTGGGAACATGCGCGGATCATCGCCGCCCGCCCGGCCCAGGTCAACCGCTATACGCGGCGCCTTCTGACGCGCCATCTGAGGGCCCGTTTGTCCGATGAACTGGAGCAGGGATTGGCGCTGGAGGGCATGGCGATATTGGCGTCCCGGCCGCCGGCTGGTTGAAGGAGAGACGTATGAGCAGCCTGTTCAGTGGATTTTTCCAGTTCGGCTATGTGACCCGCAATCTGGATGCGGCCTGCGCGACCTTCCGCAGGAAATTCGGGCCGGTCGAGTTTCTGACGAACGATCCCGCGCCGATCGATGGCGTGGCGCCCCCGACCCGCCGCATCGCGCTGACCTATATCGACGATGTGATGACCGAGATCATCGAGCCCGACCCGGCGCAGAAGACCATTTATGATGATGCGCTGCCCGCGACCGAGGGGCCGATCCACCTCCATCATTTCGGCTATCTGATCGACGATCATGAGGCGATGCTGAAGCGTCTGGCCGCCATGGGCTATACCGTGCCGCTATTCGGGGCGATGCCCGGCGGGCTGGACTATAGCTACGCCGACACGCGGGCCGATCTGGGCATCTGGTCCGAATTCATTCGGCTGGACGAAGGTGGAAGGGCCTTTTTCGAGGCGGTGCCCCGGCTGAGGACGCGATAATCCGCGACGGCGCGGCAATGACGCATCAGTTTTGTCGGACGGGCGTGCGGACGACCAGCCCGTCCAGCGCCGGGCGCAGGCGGATCTGGCAGGAGAGGCGGGATTCCGGGCGGCGGTCGAAGGTGAAATCCAGCATGGCGGCTTCGTCGGCGGAAGGACCGCCGACCGTGTCGCGCCAGTTCCGATCGACATAAACATGGCAGGTGGCGCAGGCGCAGCTGCCGCCGCATTCCGCGACGATGCCGTCGATCCCGTTGCGCCTGGCGACTTCCATGACCGATTGGCCGACATCGCCCTCCACGGTGCGCGCGGCGCCGGTCGGATCGATGAAGGTGATATGGGGCATGAACCTCTCCGTTGAAATGGTGGCGTTGAATAGCGGACTCGCTGCCGCTCTGGTGAGCCGGCGATGTGGCGATGGCAATATCATCATGTTTGCGATGCTTGGCTGCGAAGGTTGCGGGACGGCAGGCCGGGGGGCAGAGCCTGGGCAAAGACAGCGACGCGAGGAGAGCGATGAAGGCAGCCGTTTTCAAGGGAGCCGGAACCCCTCTGGTGGTGGAGACGCTGCCCGATCCCGAACCGGGCGCGGGAGAGGCGGTCATCAGGGTGCAGCGCTGCGGCGTGTGCGGCACGGATCTTCACATGACGTCGGGCCATGGTATGGACGCGCCGCTCAATAGCGTTATCGGCCATGAATATTGCGGCGAGGTCGTCGCTCTCGGCAAGGACGTGGACAATCTGAAGGTCGGGCAGTTCGTGACGGCGATGCCGGTGGCGGGCTGTGGCCAGTGCGGCCCATGCCTCGCGGGCTATCCCATGGCCTGTGCGCAGATGCATGGGCTGGTCGGCGGCTTTGGCGAATATATGCGGATCGCCGCGGCAAGCAGCGTGATCCTGCCCGAAACGCTCTCGGCCGCCGACGGCTCGCTGGTCGAGCCGATGGCGGTGGGCCTGCGCGGCGTGCGGCTGGCGCAGATGCAGCCGGGCGCGCGCGTCGCGGTGCTGGGCGCGGGGTCGATCGGGCTGGCGGCGATCTACTGGGCGCGGCTGCTGGGGGCCGGGAAGATCGTCGCGATCTCCCGCTCGGCGCGGCGCGCGGAACTGGCGATGCAGATGGGCGCGAGCAGCTTCGAAGCGTTGGGCGAAGGCGAGGTCGAGCGGGTCGCGGCGGCGTTGGGCGGGATGCCGGAGATCGTGCTGGAATGCACCGGCGCGGTCGGCATGACGCAGAAGTCTGTCGAACTGGTCGCGCCGGGCGGCATGGTGGTGTCGCTGGGCTTTTGCACCTTGCCCGATCCGATCCTGCCGTCGCTCGCGACCTGGAAGCAGGTGACGCTGAAATTCTCCTTCGCCTATGACCTGCGCGAGTTTCAGCATTGCGCCGATGTGATGGCGGCCGGCCATGTTGAGCCGCGGCTGATGATCTCCCGCACGGTCGGGCTGGCGGCCTTCCCGGCGGTGCTGGAAGAGCTGCGGGCGGGGGCCAATGAGACGAAGGTTCATGTCGATCCGTGGAGTGCGCAATGAGCGTCGGGGAAGTCGTGCGGGATGATGAATTGCTGACAATAGGGGCCATGCTGGCGGCGTCGACCACGCGCACGGGGCTGTCGGACTTTGGCGATCCGGGGTTTCGTGAGGGGCTGGACCTGCTGCTTGCCGATATTCGCGCGCTGGAGCTGGACCCTGCCTGCACGCAGGCGAGCGCCTGGCGGATCGGGCAGTCGCTCGACACGCGGGCGCTGGCGGTCCAGGGCTTTAAGGCGCGGCCGGAGGTGCTGGAACGGCCGATCGCCGAGCCGATCGTCATTGCCGGGCTGGTGCGGTCGGGGACGACGGCGCTGCACCTGCTGATGTCGCTCGACCCGCAATTTCAGGGGCCGGAACATTGGCTGACCGTTTATCCCATGCCACGCCCTCCGCGCGCCCAGTGGGAGAAGGTGCCGGCCTATCTGTCGGAAAAGGCGTCGCTAGACGCATTTCTCGCGGCGTCACCCGAAGCGGCTGACGACCATATGATGACGGCGGAGGGCATCGAGGAATCGCTGTTCATCCTGGGATCGAGCTTTGCCAGCAATATGTGGCCTTCGATGTGGGACGTGCCCCATTATGACCGCTGGTATCGGGAGCGCGACGACACTGACAGCTATCGATGGCTGGCCGACGTGCTGCGGCTAATCGGCGCGGACGATGACCGGCGCTGGCTGCTCAAGAACCCGACCGACCTGTTTTCGCTGCAGGAGGTGCTGAACGTCTTTCCCGACGCGAAGATCATCCAGACCCATCGCGATCCGGTGGATGCGATGCCTTCGGTCAGCAACCTTATCTTCTCGGCGCGGCGGGCCTTTTGCGGGGACAAGGCGAGCCGGGTGGATGTCGGACGGCGCGAGGCGGAGGTTTGGGCGCAGGCGCTGGAGCGCGCTGAAACGGTGCGCGCGGGCAGCGGAAATGTCTTCATCGATGTCGAGTTCGCGGACTTCACGCGCGACCAGATGGCGACGATCCGGTCGATCTATGATCAATTGGAATTGGCGTTGAGGCCCGAGACGGAAGCGGCGATGCAGGATTGGCTCGACGCGCATCCGCGGCGCACCGCCAAAGGTCCCAAGCATATACCGGAGGATTTCGGACTGACGCGCGAAGGGCTGGCGGAACGGTTCGCGGCCTATCGTGAGCGGCGGGGTTATATTTGAGTGAAAATATCACGCCTTTGATAACGTGGTCCCCGCGGAAGCGGAGACGACGGGCGCGTAGAGGGGACGGGTGTTTTAAATTATCCCGTCTTTCGCCAGATCGTTAAGGGCTGCTTCGTCAAGACCCAGTTCCTTCGCCAGAACCTCGTGCGTATGTTCGCCCAACATCGGCGGCGCGCGATAGTCGGTGATCGGGGTTTCGGAGAAGTTGAGCGGGCTGCGGATGACGTCGAGGTCGGATTTCAGCGGATGGGGTGCCCGCACGCGAAGCCCCCGATGGACCGCCTGCGGATAGTCGAAGACCTGCGCCAGATCGTTGATCGGCCCGCTGGGTATGCCCGCCGCGCCGAGCTTGCCCAACCAATGGTCGACCGTGTTCGTCGCGAAGATTTCGTTGAACATTTCGGTTATCTCGTCACGATGCTCGACACGCAGGACATTGGTGTGGAAGCGCGGATGGGTCGCGAGGTCGGGATGGCCGACCGCGTGGCACAGCGCGATATATTGCTTGTCGTTGCCCGAGGTGATCATGATGGCGCCGTCCCTGCATGGGAACATGCTGGTCGGCATACCGCCATTACCCTGTGTGCCGCGCCGCACCGGCACCTGGCCCGAAGTCAGGTAGATCTGCGCATAATGGGACAGCGCCGACACGCCGCAGTCGAGCAGGGCGATGTCGATATATTGCCCTTCCCCCCCCGCCGCGTCGCGATGATAGAGCGCGGCGAGGACCGCATTGGCGACGTTGAGGCCGGTGAACAGGTCGATGATGCTGGGACCGACCTTCATGGGACCCGCGCCCGGCTTGCCGTCGGGCGTGCCGGTAACGCTCATCAGGCCGCATTCGCCCTGGAACACCGCGTCATAGCCCGGCTTGGCAGCCAGCGGTCCCGTCTGGCCATAGCCCGTCACCGAGCAATAGATGATGCCGGGATTGATGGCTTTGAGACTTTCATAGTCGAGGCCGTAGCGCTGAAGATCGCCGACCTTGTAATTTTCCATCACCACGTCGCAGGACTTGACCAGGTCGCGGATGAGCGCCTGCCCCTTGGGCGCGGCGATGTTGAGCGCAACCGACCGCTTGTTGCGGTTGACCGACATGTAAAAGGCGTTTTCGCGGGTCGCCTTGCCGTCGGCGTCGCGCAGATAAGGCTCGCCGAAGATGCGGGCGTCGTCACCCACCACCGGCCGCTCGATCTTGATGACGTCGGCGCCCATGTCAGCCAGTATCTGCGATCCGAAGGGCCCCGCCAGCACGCGGGTCAGGTCGAGGACGCGGATCTTTTCAAGAGGCAGTCTGGCCATGGTTCACCTTGTCGGAAACAGCCTGTTTCCTTGCCATCGGCCGCCGCGATGACAAGCCCGTTCAGGGCGCTGTTCACAACCATGATATACCGGGACGGCATGGGGGGTCAGCCGTTCCGTTTGCGCGCCTTTTGGCCGAAGATGCCGCCGACAGAGACAAGAGCAAAGGACAGGAGCCACATGGGCGACATCGTGCGCGACACGCCGGTGGAAGGCGTTTGCCGACTGACATTGAATCGGCCGGATGCGCTCAATTCATTGACCTTCGCCATGTATGCGGAGCTGATCGACCATCTGGAGGCTGTGCGATACGACCATGATGTGCGCGTCGTGCTGCTGACCGGGGCGGGACGGGGGTTCTGCGCCGGACACGATATTCGCGGGGCCGGACAGCCGGACTGGGTGTCGGCCGATCTGGGCAAGGCGCAGTTGCAGCGGCGGATCATGGACAGGCTGGGCCAGATTCCCGTGTTGATGCGCGCCCTGCCGCAGCCGGTGATCTGTGCGGTGAACGGCGTCGCGGCGGGGGCGGGCTATCCGATCGCGATCGCCGCCGACATGACGATCGCGGCGCGTTCGGCGAAGTTCGTCAATGCCTTCCACAATGCCGGGACGGGGCATGAGATGGGCTTCTCCTACTTGCTGCCCCGGCTGGTCGGTATGCAGCGGGCGGCGGAGCTGATGCTGACGGGTCGCGCGGTGATGGCGGAGGAGGCGGAGCGCATCGGCCTTGTCCTGCGCTGCGTCGATGACGAGGCGCTGATGGACGAGGCGCTGAAGCTGGCCGAGGCGGTGATGGTGAATAGCCCGATCGGTATTTCGGTGACGAAAAGTTCGATGTGGCTGAATGTCGACGCGCCGAGCCTTGAGGCGGCGATCGAGATGGAGAACCGCGCCATCTTCATGAGCCAGTCGACGGCGGACTCAGGCGAAAAGCGCAAGGCCTTCATCGAGAAGCGCCGTCCGAACTTCACGGGACAATGAGATGAGCATCATCGATCCGTTGCTGGCGCCCTTCACCCTGCGGGGCTTGACCCTGCCCAACCGGGTGCTGATGGCGCCGATGACGCGATACCGCTCGCCGCTGGGCGTGCCGACGGACGAGGTGGCGAGCTATTATGCGCGGCGCGCGGCGACCGGGCTGGGCGCGATCCTGACCGAGGGCGTGGCGCTGCCCCATTATGCCGCCGCCGACCATCCCGACATTCCCCGCATCGATGGCATGGAGGTGCTGGCGGGCTGGCGCAGGGTGGTGGATGCCGTGCATGATGCGGGCGGGCGGATCATTCCGCAGCTCTGGCATCAGGGGCCGATGTGGAATGTCGAATATGCCGGGACCGGGACGGGCAATCCGATGCGGCCGTCCGGCATATGGGGGCCGGGGGACGGGGTGATCTCCTTCCGGCCGGAGGGACGCGATGAAAGCCTGATGCCGGTGCCGCCGATGAGCGACAGCGACATTGCCGACGTGATCGCGGCCTACCGCCAAGCCGCGCGCAATGCGGTGGCGCTGGGGGTGGACGGCATCGCGGTGCATGGCGCGCATGGCTATCTGATCGACACCTTCCTGTGGGACTATACCAATAGGCGCGAGGACCAATGGGGCGGGGACGCGGCACGGCGCGCGGCGTTCGGCGTGGCGGTTATCAAGGCGATCCGGGAGGAAGTGGGTGAGGCGATGCCCATCATGCTGCGCTTTTCCCAGTTCAAGATGCAGGATTATCGCGCGGTGCTGGCGGAGACGCCCGACGCGCTGGGCGCTTTGCTGGGGCCGCTGGCGGAGGCGGGGGTTGACCTGTTCGACGCCAGCCAGCGCTATTTCGACACGCCGATTTTCGAAGGATCGACGCTGAACCTAGCGGGCTGGGCGAAGAAGCTGACCGGCAGGGCATCGATGACCGTGGGCGGTGTGGCGCTCGACAAGGCGAAGGGCCAAGCGAAACATATCGACGCCAGCCAGCAGTCGGTGAACAACCTGCCGCTGCTGGTCGAGCGGTTCGAACGCGGCGAGTTCGATCTGGTCGCCGTAGGGCGGGCGATCCTCAACGATCCCGACTGGTTCACCAGGGCGCGGAAGGATGAACCCTTCCTGCCCTTCGACCCCGCCAATCTGGAGCGGTTGGCATGAGCGATTGGGAGGCGCGGATCGACCGGCTGGAATCGCTGGCCGCAATCCAGCAGTTGCCGATCCGCTATGCGCTGGCGGTGGACGGGCGCGACATGGCTGGCTGGGTCGATCTCTTCATCTCCGATGTGGATTGCGGGCGGGCGGGGAAGGGGCGGGAGGTGCTGCGATCGCTGATCGAACCGGCGGTGCGGACCTTCTATCGCTCGATCCACCAGATTTGCGGGCACCGGGTCGAATTTGACGATGCCGATCATGCCCATGGCGTCGTCTATTGCCGTGCCGAACATGAGGATGGCGGAAAATGGGTGGTGATGGCGATCGCCTATTTCGACAGTTATGAGCGGCGCGACGGCGATTGGTATTTCGTCCGGCGGCGGGAGAAGCATTGGTATGCCGCCGATTGGGAGGAGCGGCCGGCTGCCCCTTTCACCGGCTGGGCCGCGCATGAAACGCCGCCCGACCTGCCCCAGCATTTCGAAAGCTGGCGGCCCTTCTGGGCGGGGGTGGACAAGGACGAGATCGCACGACTGACCGTGCAGCCGACAGGAGGGTGAGATGGTGGAGAGGCGACGTTTCGAAGGGCGGTCGGTGATTGTGACCGGCGCGGGATCGGGCATTGGCGAGGCGGCGGCACATGCCTTTGCCGAAGAAGGCGGCCGGGTGACGATCGCGGAGCTGGACGCGGATAAGGGGCGGGCTGTGGCCAAAGCCATCGAGGCGAAGGGCGGGGTGGCGCAGTTCATGCGGACCGACGCGACCGACGAGGCTTCGGTGCAGGCGATGGTCGAGGCGGCGTGCGCCGCCCATGGACCGGTGCGTCATGCCTTCAACAATGTGGGCGCAGCAAAGCCTGGCAGCCTGGAGGAATTGAGCCTGGAGGACTGGAACTGGACGGTGCAGATTTCGCTGACCGCCACCTTTCTGGCGATGAAGCATGAGATTCCGGTGATGACGGCAAATGGCGGCGGCACGATCGTCAACACGGCGTCCATGTCGGGGCGGATCTTCACGCCCTCGGCGCCGCCATCCTATTCGGCAGCGAAGGCGGGGGTCATCCACCTCAGCCAATATGCGAGCTGCACCTATGCGAAGGACAATATTCGCGTGAACAGCGTGCTGCCGGGGCTGACGCTGACGCCCCAGATCGCGTCCTTCTTTACGCCCGAACAGCAGGCGGAGGTCGCAAGCGAGCATCAGGTCATCCATCGCGGCGTGCAGCCATGGGAGATCGCGGCGACCGTGCTGTTCCTGTCGAGCGATGATGCGGCGATGATCACCGGGCGCGGGATCGAGGTATCAGGCGGCGGCGCGCATCCGGGTTGACGGCTGTGCGGTCAGCCGGGCGTCAGCGCGCGGCCCCAAAAGGCTTGCGCCCTCGCGTCGAGCATGTCCGCGCCATAGGTGATGAGGCCGTTTTCGACGCGGTAGAGCATCGCCCATTCATACTCTATCTCTTCGCCATTAGCGCGGCTGCGGCGATAGGCGCGGGCATGGACGAAGGCGCACTGGCTGTCGATGGCGCTGATCGTCAGTATCTCGTCCCGCCGTTCGGAGAGCGCGTCGTCGCAGCGCCGCACGAAGTCGAAGAAGGCGGCGCGGCCGATCAGCAGCTCCTTCGTGCCCGACGGGCCGAACAGGCTGTGTGTGACGTCGGGCGCAAAAAAACCGTGCTCGCCGCCGGCATCGTCACGGGCAAAAATGTCCCGATTGCCCGCCGAGGGGAACATCCGCGCCAACAGCTTTTCCGCTTCGTTCATCGCCGGGAGCCTCAGGTGCGTTCGAAGATCGCCGCCGCGCCCTGGCCGCCGCCGACGCACATGGTTTCCAGGCCATGGCGCGCGCCGCGCCGCTGCATCTCATGCGGCATCGAGGCGAGGATGCGGGTGCCGGTGGCGGCGATCGGATGACCGAGCGAAATGCCGCCGCCATTGACGTTCAATCGTTCCGCATCGTTCCAGTCCCAGCCCTTGAGGCAGGCGAGAACCTGCGGCGCGAAGGCTTCGTTGAGTTCAACGAGGTCGATGTCGTTCCAACCAAGGCCGGTCTGGCGGAAGAGCTTCTCCACCGCCGGAACGGGACCGATGCCCATAAGGGCGGGATGGCAACCGGCCACCGCATAGCCGACGAAGCGGGCCATCGGAGTGAGGCCGAGTAGCTTCAGCTTTTCCTCTGACACGACGAGACAGGCGGCGTCGGCGTCATTCTGCTGGCTGGCATTGCCGGCGGTGACGATGCCGTCCTTCATGATGGGCCGCAAGCCGCCCATGCTTTCCGCCGTGGCGTCGGGGCGGATGCCTTCGTCGCGGTCGACAACAACCTCGCCCTTGCGGGTCCCGACCGTAACCGGCACCAGTTCGTCAGCGAATTTCCCTGCTTGCCAGGCGGCAGCGGCGCGCTGGTGGCTGCGCGCGGCATAGGCGTCCGATTCCTCGCGGCCGATGCCATGTTCGCGGGCGACATTTTCGGCCGTCTCGATCATGCCGGAAATGACGCCGAAGCGCTCCACCGGCGGCGAGCGTTCGCGTTGGCGCTCGAGCCGGTCATGGAGTGTCGCGGAGCCGGCGCGCATCCCTTTGCGCATGTCGTTGGTATAATATTCGACATGGCTCATGCTCTCCGCGCCGCCGGCGAGGATGACGTCGGCCATGCCGCCCTGCACCATGGCGGCGGCGGTCGCCACCGCCGTCAGTCCGCCGGCGCAGCGGCGGTCGAGCTGCATACCCGGTATCTCGATCGGCAGGTCGGCGGCGAGCGCGGCCCAGCGGCCGATGCTTGGCGCTTCGCCATTGGCGTAGCTTTGCGCGAAGATGACGTCCTCGATGGCGGCGGGGTCGATGCCGCTGCGCGCCACGGTCGCGCGGATCACCGCTTCGGCCAGACGTTCGGCCGGGACATCGGACAGCGCGCCCAGATATTTGCCGACGGCGGTGCGGACGGGCGAGACGATATAGGCGGTGCGCATGAGCGATGAACCCTGGAGTTGAAAGCTGTCGCCTTATAATTTGCGACCGTCGGGATGGCATGGTGGCGGGCGATCCATCACGGGGCTGATGGATCGGTGCGTCAGGGCATCCCGG
Organism: Sphingobium sp. WR1; assembly: GCF_059693745.1. Lineage (NCBI taxonomy): Bacteria > Pseudomonadati > Pseudomonadota > Alphaproteobacteria > Sphingomonadales > Sphingobiaceae > Sphingobium > Sphingobium sp. WR1. The sequence goes on from NZ_JCATID010000037.1 coordinate 24,034, forward strand.
TCGCCATCTCCACATTATGAATGGGATCTGGAACCAGCCAGGAGAGAGGCCATGACGATCATCGAACGGCGCATCGACGTGACGGACGCTGCCGCCTTGGGCGAGATGGTGGAGATGGCCGTCTCCATCTACCTGCCCGATCCTGCGCTGCTGCCGGAGCGGCCGATCGCGATCTTCGCCTGCCCCGGCGGCGGCTATTCACGCCGATATTTCTCGATGCGCTTTGCGGGGCGCGAAGGCTATGACGAGGCGGCCTGGCACATGGCGCGCGGCGCTATTTATGTGGCGATCGACCATGTCGGCGTGGGGGAAAGCACGATCCCCGACCTGTCAAAGATCAGCTTCCAGACGCTGGCGGTGACGCACAACGCCTGCGTTCGCCGGATCGCGGACGAACTACGCGCGGGGCGACTGGCGGAAGGGTTTCCGGCAGTGCCCTTGCTATTCAGCGTCGGCATGGGCCAGTCGATGGGCGGGGGTGTGACGATCTTGGCGCAGGGGCGCTTCGCCACCTTTGACGCCATCGCCCCGTGCGGCGTCAGCGCGATTCATACCGTCCTGCCGCAGAGCGACCAGGCGGCCTTCGAACATGGCAAGACGCGCTTCGAAGCGGTGGCTGCGGGAACGGTCAAAAGCCATCTCGAAGCCGAGCATGAGGGCGTTGATTATCTCTATGCCTTCCACTGGGAAGATGTGCCCGCCGACATATTGCACGAGGATATGAAGGGCGGCTATCCGATCCGGCAGACCAGCCCCGTCTTCGGCAGCCTGACCATTCCCTATTGTGCGGTGCAGATGATGCTGCCCGGCGCCTTTGCCGATGATGCAGCGAAGGTGAGGGTGCCGGTGCTGGTCGCCAATGGGGAACGGGACACCTGCCCCAGTCCTCATGCGGAGGCGGCGGCCTATCCGGCCTCGCGGGACGTCAGCATTTTCATTGTCCCGACCATGGCTCACATGCACAATTTCGCGTCCACGCGGGAGCGGCTGTGGCAGCGGCTGCACGACTGGTCGCGCATGGTCGCCGGCGATGCGCCGGCGGGCTGAGGGACGATCAGCCCATATCAGCCATGCACACCCAGCGGCGTTCGATATTGGCGCGTTCGACCGCCTCGACCACGCGGTGGACGGCGGCGGCGTCGGTGAAGCTGGGCGATCCCTCGGCGCCCGTGCGGATGGCGTCGACCATGTGGGAGAACATCCAGTCCATCGCGGCGAACGGACGGGGTTCGGGGCTGCTGTCCGCCATGCCCGGAACGACATAGAGGGCCGGGTCGACCGTGACTTCCTCGCAGGTGCGCTGACCATAGGTCAGCAGGCGACCGTCCCCGGCATAGAGGCGGGCTGAGGGAAAATTGCCGAAACTGTCGTCGACCAGCAGCAACCGGCCGCGATCGCCCCAGATTTCAACGCGCCAGCCCTCCGTATCGGGGACGCACCAGCCGGCTTGCAGGCTGCCGATGGCGCCATTGGCCATGCGCAGCGTCGCGCTGCCCAGATCATGGGTTTCGGGGCGCAATATCTCGCCATTGGGCAGGTGCCATTCGGGCACGCCGGTCGCCATCATGCCGGTGGCTTCCTCCACCGGGCCGATCAGATGGGTGAGGAACAGTAGCGAATGGGTGGCGAAATTGCGCCAGGCGCTGCCGCCGCTGCTCTTTTCCGCCAGCCAGTAATAGGGGTCGGTATGCTCCGAATAGGCCGAATAGGGATAGGGTTTGTCATTGGCGACGATCAACGGCAACATGAGCTGGACGTTGAAGCCGAGCGGCCGGCCGATGAAGCCGGCATCGATCATCGCCTTCATCTGTTGCGCATGGGGCGCCCAGCGAAACTGCGCGTCGACCACGCCGACGACGCCCGCCGCCTTCTGCGCATCGCGCATCGCTTCGGCGTCGCTGAGGCTGACGGCGAAGGGCAGCGCGTCATAGACATGCTTGCCGTTGCGCAGCGCCGCCATCACCATCGGGAAGCGAAAGGACGGACGTGTGCCGACGTCGATGATATCCAGATCGGGATCGGCCGACATTTTCTCATGATTCCAATAGGCTTTGGGGATGTCATAGTCGCGGGCGGCGCGTTCCGCCGTTTCCTGGCGCGAGGTGCAGATAGCGGCGACCTCCACCCCCTCGATCCGGCGCCACGCGGCGCCGTGGACCTTGAGGCTCCAGTTGGCGCTGATGATGCCGACCCTCAGCTTGTCCGCCATGGCTCTACTCTCCGATGCTGGTGATTTTCAGGGACCATTAGTCAGCAGGCGAGGCGGGCTGGCAAGGGTGAAGCGGATCAGGGATGTGATATGCGTCAGCCGCTCAATATAGGGGCCGGCGTGAGTTTGTCCGCACCGGCCCCTATACCCCCTTTAACCTTCCGACCGGCGCGTCAGGCGTGTTCATGCTCCGCCGGTGCCTGGATCTCCGGTGCGTTCCGCACGCCGCGGACCAGGCGGCCCGGCAGCGCGCCCGTCGCTTCGCCGTTGCGATAGGTGATGATGCCGCTGACGATGGTGGCGACATAGCCCCGCGCCTTTTGCGAGAGGCGCTTGCCGCCGGCGGGCAGGTCGGCCTTCACCTGCGGGCGGCGCAGCACCATATTGTCTAGGTCGATGACGTTGACGTCCGCCTTGTAGCCGGCGGCGAGTACGCCGCGATCTCCAAGGCCGACCGAATGGGCGGGCTGGCTGCTCAGCGCCTTGACGACGGTGGCGAGGTCGAGACCGTCGCGCTGCCGACGGCCGGTCAGCATATAGGTGGTGTAGGCCGCGTCGCAGATCATGCCATAATGGGCGCCGCCATCGCCCAGCGCGACGATCATATTATCCTGACCGATAAGGTCGCGCGTGCCGTCCAGATATTCGCGCACCTTTGTCGAATAGGAGCAGAGGATGGCATTTCCTTCATCTTCCAGCAGCGCGTCGTAAATGGCTTCGCGTGGGCAGATGCCGGCGCGTTCGGCCTGAGCCTGGATGCTGTCCCCCGGCGCGAAATTATAATCGGCGGGATCGGTGATGCGGAAGAGCGCGCCGATGGACTTGATCAAACCGACGAAGGCGGGATTGGGATCGTCCGGCTCCTCGGCGATCAGGCGCGCGCGCAGTTCGGGGTCGCGCATCCGTTCCACCTTCTCCTTGAGCGGCAGCTTGGCGATCTTGCGGAAGCTGGGATTGAGCGAGAAGGGATTGTAGCTGAGGTCGAGGCCATAGAGCACGCCGATCGGACGCGGCAAGAACTGGGCGCGGATGATGAGGCCGTCGGCCTTCGCCTGATTGACGCCTTCGACATAGCGCGGCCAGTTTTCCGGCCGGGTCGGCATGGCGATCAGGCTGAAGGTCACGGGGCGGCCGGTCTGCTCCGCGATGGTGCGGAAGACCTTCAGCTCTGTTTCGGCATCATTATCGAGATTGGGGTTGCACTGGAACACGCCGGCGCCCGCATCCTTGAGGCCCTCAGCCAGCGCCAGAACTTCGTCCAGTTCGGTCGTGACCGAAGGGGCGAGTTCGCCTGAACGGAAGCGGTGGAAGAGGTTGCGCGAGCTGGCGACGCCGAGCGCGCCGGCCTTTACCGCCTCGCTGACGCAGCGACGCATTTCGACCAGATCCTCCAGCGTCGGCGGCTCCAGATTGGCGCCGCGCTCGCCCATGACATAGACGCGCAGCGGGCTGTGCGGGATCTGGGTGGCGAAATCGACGTCCGACTGGCGCTGGTCGAGCGCGTCAAGATAGTCGGGGAAGCTTTCCCAGTTGAACGGCACGCCTTCGGCCATGACGACTTCAGGGATGTCCTCAACGCCTTCCATCAGCTTGATCATCAGATGATGATCGCCCTCGCGCACGGGGGCGAAGCCGACGCCGCAATTGCCCATGACCACAGTGGTCACGCCATGGTCGGACGAAGGCGCCATGCGGCTTTCCCAGGTGATCTGGCCGTCATAATGGGTGTGCGCATCGACGAAGCCGGGGGTGACGATGAGGCCGGTCGCGTCGATTTCCTCGGCGCCCGTGCCGCTGACCGCGCCGACCCGCACGATGACACCGTCGTGGATCGCAACGTCCGCGGCGAAAGGCGCGGCGCCCGTGCCATCGACGACCATGCCGCCGCGAATGACGATGTCATATTGATTGCTCATCTCGATCCTCTCATCTCTGCTCATGGACTCGCCACGGCATCGTAAATAGCAAATACTATTTATATTGCCGGGATGGGGATGACAATGGTAATTCGGGGGTTATGGACGCATTGGCAGAGAGTAGCGGCATGGGGCAGAGGTCCGGGCGCCGGGTGCGCCGGACCACGGCGGAGATTCGCGCGCTGATATTGGAGGCTGCGCTGGCGGAATTTGCCGCGCGCGGCTTTGCCGGAGCGACGACGCGCCATATCGCGGCGCGGGCGGAGGTGGCCGAGCCGCTGATCTTCAACAATTTCGGCAGCAAGACGACTCTGTTCGCCGAAGCGGTGATAGAGCCGTTTAACCAGCGGTTCAGCGCTTTTCTGGCGCAGAGCGATATGATGCCCCCCGACCGCCAGCAGCGCAGCGCGCATTTTGTCCATTCGCTCTATCCTTTCCTGCGCGACAATGCGGCCATGCTGCTGGCGCTGGTCAAATCGTCGGGGGAACTGGACTCAGCCGGGCTGCATGGGCTGGATGACTATTTTGCGCGCGCGGTGGGACGTATGCGGTCGCAATATGAGAAGGCCGGGTGGCAGTTGGACGTGCCGCCCGAATTGCTGGTGCGCTATTCCTTCGGCATGTTGGCGGGCGCGGTGCTGTTCCGCGACTGGTTTTTCCCCGATCAACCGCCCGACGAGGCCGAAGCGGAGGGCGCGCTGGCGCGGATGCTGTTCAAGGCGGCCGAACCGAAGAACGGGTGAAGCATCACATGGCCGAAATCGCAGGCTGAAGGCTTGGCGGGCCGTGGACGCGCAGCCAAGATTGCCGGCGACAAGCGAGCGAGGGTCATGGGCAGGATCGATTTCAGCGGACAGGTCGCGGTGGTGACGGGCGCCGGCGGTGCATTGGGTGCGGCCTTCTGCCGGGAACTGGCGCGGCGCGGCGCGGCGGTCGTCGCCAATGACCTGGGTGGCGCGACGACCGGCGAGGGGGCGTCCCACGGCTATGCCGATGCGGTGGCCGATGCGCTGAGGAGGGACGGCGCGCGGGCTGTGGCCAATTACGACACGGTCGCCACGGCGGCCGGCGGGCAGGCGATCGTCGACGCCGCGCTCTCCGCCTTCGGCCGGGTCGACATCGTCATCAGCAACGCCGGCAACCAGCGCAACGGCGCCTTCGGCACGCTCACCGAGGAGGATGTCGAGGCGGTCTGCGCGGTCCACGTCAAGGGCGCATTCAATGTCTGCCAGCCCGCCTATCGGGAGATGGTGCGGCAGGGCTATGGCCGGATCGTGCTGGTAAGCTCCCAATCGGGGATTTTCGGCAATCCGTTCCGCGCCAATTACGGATCGGCCAAGACCGCGCTGATCGGCCTGATGAACGTGATCGCGCAGGAAGCGCCGGAGGGGGTTGCCGTCAACACGCTGTTCCCCAATGCGCAGGGCGGGCGGCTGGGCGGGACGCCGCTGGTCGAGCGGCCCGACGGCGAATTTCTGAAGGCGGCGGGCGAACGGAGCCGCCATTTTATTGAGGGGATGAAGCCCGAATTCGTCGCCGCGCTCGCCTGTTATATGGCGAGCCGGCAGTGCGAGCGGTCGCAGCATATGTATTCGGTGCTGGGCGGCAAATATTCGCGGCTATTCGTCGGACTGACCGAAGGCTGGTATGTTCCGGGGCCGGATGCGCCGAGCTGCGACGACATATTGGCGCAGATTGACCGGATCGATGATCGTAGCCGTTATGACGTGCCGCTGAGCGGGCTGGAGGAAATGGATACGGTGCTGGCGGCGCGGCGCGCGCTGGGGCTGTAGGCCATGGCCGGGCCTGCCGGGCAGCCGATCCCGTTTTATCCCGATGACGAGCCGATGCCGACGCATGAGGCGGCGCGCGATATTCTGCGCCTGGAAGCGGACGGCGCAGGTGGTTATCGGGCATGGGGAGGCGCCAAAAATCACATCGGCACAATTTTCGGCGGGCGGATGATCGCGCAGGCGCTATGCGCGGCGGGCAACAGCGTGGAGGAGATGCCGTTGACATCGCTTCACGCCTATTTCCTTGCCGCCGGAGCTGTCGACAAGCCGATCGACTATCGTGTGACCCGGCTGCGCGATAGCCGCCGCTTCGCCAACCGGCAGGTGACGGCCGAGCAGGACGGGACCGCCATCTTCACGCTGATGGCCCAGTTTCACACGCTGGAAGATGGCTTCGTACACCAGCATGGCGTCATGCCCGATGTGCCCCCGCCCGAGGCGGTGATGCCGCTGCAACATTATGTGCGCGAGAATGAGGCACGGATCGATCTGTCGGCGATCCGCAATTTCAGCGGGGCTACGCCGATCGAGATGCGGCCGATCGATCCGGACAGCTATTTTCCCAAGCGCACGCATGGCCCGCGCTCCTTCTGGTTCCGCCTGCCGAGCGCAGCGGAGGTCGATGATCCGCGGATGCACCAATATCTGCTCGCCTATGCCAGCGATTATTGGCTGGGCGGTGCCGCCGCGATCCCGCACGTCTTTCCCACCAATGGGCGCGAACTGCTGATCTCCAGCCTCGACCATGCGCTCTGGTTTCATCGGCCGACGCGTTGCGACCAGTGGCTGCTGCATCATACGTCGAGCCCCTCGGCAAGCGATGGCGTGGCGCTCAATCAGGGCGCGATCTTCGATGTCGAGGGCCGGTTGATCGCATCCACCGCGCAGGAGTGCCTGCTGCGCCGTCTGTCCACTTAATCGACCTCTCCTTCGGGATAGCGGCCCATGGCGAGGTAGAAAAGAGCGGCGAAAAAGAAGCTGCCCGACGCGGCGATCAGCGCCAGGTCATAATTGCCGAAATGGTCATAGGCGCGGCCGATGAGGCTGGCGCCGACCGCCACGCCGAGCGCGATGCCCAGCGTCGAGAGACTGTAGATGGTGGCATAGCTGCGCAGCCCGAAATAGCGGGCGATCATGAAGGCGACGATGTCGATTTCCGCGCCTTGGCCCAGGCCGATGAGCACGACCGCGCCATAGAAGATGGCGGGCGGTACATCGGCCTGGAGCAGCAGCAGGCAGCCCAGCGCCGGCGCGAGGTTGAGAATGAAAGCGATCGCAGGCGCCCAGAAGCGATCGACCAGTACGCCGCTGAACAACGCGCCCATTGCCGCCGCTGCGCTCATCACCGACACGGCGCCGACGGCAGTGAGCGCGTCCAGCCCCTTTTCCACCGCCAGCGGCTTCATTTGCGACAGCAGCGCCACGACCGGCACATAGTTGAGCACGGAGGCTGCGATCAATATCCGCACCCTGGGTTTTGCCAGCAGCACGCGCCAGGGATCGGCCTTCGCCATGCTGTAGCCCGCCTTGCGCTCCGCCGCGCGCGAGGGCACCCAGAGCCAGATCAGCGGCAGGGCGAGGCAGAGGATGAAACTGCCGAGCAGAAGATAGCCCCCCGCCGTGCCGAAGCGGGTGATGACCGGGAAGAGCAGCATCGGCATCAGCGCGCCGGCGATGGCCAGGCCCGATCGACCGATGGCGAGCGCGGTGCCGCGCGTGCGGTCGAACGCGCCGCTCAAGATGCGGGTAACGGTGATTCCGGTGGTAGCCATGCCGGAGAATGAGAAGAAGAAATAGGCGGCATAATAATAGCCGAGCGATCCGCCCATCATCGCCAGCAGCGCATAGCCTGTGGCGGTCAGCAACAGCCCTGCCGACAGGATTGGCCGGACGCCGAAATGGTCGGTCGCCCGGCCGATCAGCGGCGCGACGAAGGCGATGACCAGGCCGAAGCTGTGCACGAAGGCGATGTCGCCCCGCGACCAGCCGAATTGCTGTTGCAGCGGCTCGACGAACAGGCTCGACACCGCAGGGAACAGCGAATAGCCGAGCGATCCGGCGAACAGGGCGGCAAGGCCGGGGCGCCAGGCGCGCTTCCATTCCGACGCGATCAGTCGAAGTTGCGTTTCGCCTTCGGCCGATGCCGGCATCCTGTCCACTTTCGTTGTCATGGGCCGCATGGTGGGGCAAGTCGCCGCCGGGCGACAGGCGCTTTCTTATCCGCGCGCGTCTCTACGCATATGTGGTGAAATTGCCGGCGCCTTGTCAGCCATGTGCCGCGCGCCGCACTGTCTCTGGGAGAGGAGAGGCGGTGATGGACGAGCGGGATATTCTGGTCGAACCCTGCGAAGGAGAAGCGGGCGTCTGGCTGGTGACGCTCAATCGGCCCGACCGGCTGAATGCGCTGACCCGCGAGACGGTGGCGCGGCTGAACGGCGTGCTCGACGGACTGGAGGCCGATGCCGGCTGCCGCGCGGTCATGATCACTGGCGCTGGTCGGGGTTTTTGTTCCGGGCAGGACTTGCAGGCTTCGAATGACCGCAATCGGGCGGGCAGCAGCGGCGTTGTGGAAAAGCTCCATTGGCAGCAACAATTTGCCGGCATCGGCGGCCGCATCCGCTCCATGTCCAAGATCGTGGTGGCGGCGGTGAACGGCCCGGCGGTCGGCGCGGGCATGGCGATCGCGCTGTCGGCGGATATCAGGATCGCCACGCCCGCCGCGCGTTTTCTGGTGGCGGCGGTGCGGATTGGCCTGACTGGCGGGGAAAGTGGGATCAGCTATTTGCTGCCGCGCATGATCGGTGCGTCGCGCGCCTTCGACATATTGCTCACCGGGCGGCCGATCGGGGCGGAAGAGGCGGAACGGATCGGCCTGGCGCGCTCCATCGTCCCACCCGAGGCGCTGCTGAGCGAGGCCGTCGCCTATGTGCGGACGGTGCTGGCCAACAGCCCCTATTCGGTTGCGCATACCAAGAGGCTGATGTGGGCCAATCTGGACGCCAACAGCTATGAGGCGGCGGTCGAGGCGGAAAACCGCGCTCAGATATTGGGCACGATGACCCAGGATTATGGCGAGGCGACGGCTGCCTTCATGGAAAAGCGGCCGCCCCGCTATCTGGGGCGGTGACTCAATCGACCAGCCGTTTGACCTCCCGGTTGCGGTCCAGCGTCTCGTCCAGATAGCGGCCGACCTTATAGTCGCCCATGATCGTCGTGCGGCGCGCGAGGCGCGCGCAATCGAGCGGCACGCCATTGGCGGAATGGATGATCCGCCAATTGTCCCAGACCAGCATGTCGTTCTTTTCCCATTTGTGGAAATAGGCGAAGGCGGGATCGACCAGATGCGCGGCGACCTGCGTCAGCAGCTCGTCGCTTTCCGCCTTGTCCATGCCCAGGATATAACGGGCGTGCATGGGCGAGAGCTTCAGCACCTTTCGCTCGGTTTCCATCTGGGTGATCACCATCGGATGGACCACCGGGGGGAAGTCATAGCCCGGCGCCTTGGATTCGGTTTCGCGAGGGAGGGCGCGGATATCCTTGGGGAAACCGAACTGGCCCGAGCAGAAATCGGGGTTGAATTCATAGACGACCTCCAGCCCTTCGATCCGCTGGCGGAGCGGTTCGGGCAGGCGGTCATAGGCCTCGACCGCGTCGATGAAGCCGGTTTCGCCCATGTGCGCGGCGGGCTCCACCATGCGCAGCACCGCGCCGCGCACGATGGTCGGCATGAAGCTCTGGTCCCAGTGCCAGCCGAGCCAGCCCGCGCGATCGATGCCGCCGACATTATAATGGCGCTGGAAACGCGGCGCCTTGTCGGCGGGATCATAGGCCAGCGTCATCATGAAGCGGTTGTTCGGATCGTTCATGTCGGCGGTGGCGGCGGGTTCCATTTCACCGAAGAGGCGGCTGAGGCGCATCTGCGCCTCATCATCATGGCCGCTGCCGCGAAACAGCAGCAGCCCTGCCTCGATCCAGATGTCGCGAACGGTCCTGGCGGCGACGTCGTCGATCGGGCGGCTGAGATCGACGCCCAGGACTTCGGCGCCGAAACCCGTCGTGAGCGGGCGGACAGTCAGTTGCTGGTTTGTGGTCATGCTGTCATTGGAGGTCACGCAGCCATCTCCTGATATGTCGATTTCGTTGTCGCGATAATATCTCTTCAGGAATGATCTCATAATCCGGTAATTTCCGAAAAGACTATTCAATATCTTATAATAATCGCGCGTCGTTTCGGCGGAAACTTGGCGCTCTGTCAAAGCGGATGATCCATCAGAAGTCTGATGAGATTGGCGGAAAGCGCCGGAAACGGGGCGCTCGCGGTCGAGCATGTTATAGGCCGTCATTGAGGGCAGCGTCCGCATCAGAGGGGGAGCGACCGCCCGATCCAGTTCGACAGGGAAAGGCATCAAAAAATGAACGATTTCACCGCCACGCCGTGGCCCAGGGACCGCGTGATCCCGGCCCGCGCATGGCAGCGGCCCGAGAATTTGCGCGTTATTTCCAGCGACGACCATCTGATGGAAGCGCCGGGCCTGTGGGAAGATCGGCTGAAGGGGGCGGACAAGGACCGCGCGCCCAAATATTGGAAGGACGGGACGGGCTTTCACCTGACGATCGACGGGCAGAATTACGATGTGCCGGGCCTACCGCCCGAATTCCCCGAAGGACGCGAGGGATATTGGGACGTGTCGAAACGTCTGGCCGACATGGACGCCGAAGGGATCGACGCATCGATCGTCTATCATGGCCGCCTCAATAGCCTGATCCGCATGGCGGACAAGGATTTCTGGTTCCGCTGCGTCGATGTCTGCAACGAATGGGCGGCGGAATGGAAGGAAACGGCCCCGGACCGTCTGTTTCCGGTGGCGTTGCTGCCGACCTTCCTCTGGCCGCAAAAGACCGGGGACTATCTCCAGAAGCTCAAGGATTTGGGCTATAAGGCGATCGACATTCCGGTCAGCCCCAAGGGCGTGCGCTACAACAGCAAGGACATGGACCCGATGTGGGCCGCGATTGAGGAGAGCGGCTTTCCCGTCTCCTTCCATATCGGCGCCTATATTCAGTATAGCGGCCGGGGATCGCTGGGTGCGAACCTCAACGCCAATCTCATGCCCTTCACCGGCCTGTTCGGTCAGCTGGTCTTTTCCGGCCTGTTCGATCGCTTTCCGCGGTTGCAAGTGGTGTTCACCGAGGGTGGCGCGAGCTGGGTTCCCGGCACGCTGGAAAATGCCGATAAGGTCGCGCGCGACTATGCGAGCGAGCTGCGCCCGAAGCTGGCGCATAAGCCGAGCTGGTATTGGCACAACCACTGTTACACGACCTTCATGGAGGATGATGTGGCGATGGAGAATATCGGCCGCATCGGCTCTGATCGGGCGATGTGGTCGGTCGACTATCCGCACCCCGAAGGCGTCATGGGCAATAGCGACACTATATTGAAGGGCATTTTCGATACGGTTGGCGAAGCAGGCGCGCGCAAGATCGTTGGCGAGAATGCGGCGAGGCTGTGGAGTATCTGAGCCCCGTTCAACCATGACGGAAAAGCCGGCGATCCATTGGATCACCGGCTTTTCATAGGTGTCAGCCGCTGGTCCAGGGCATGGCGCCGTCGGCCTTCCGCTGCGCGAGCGCCGCAGCCTCGATCTCGATGGCTTCGCCCAGAGTCCCGTGCGAGCCGCGATTCAGCACATCGCGGGTGATGCGAATGTGGTCGGGGTCGTGGCCTGCGATTGCCAACGCCAGTTCGACGGCGCGGGGCAGCAGGCGATCGGCGGTCAGCAATTCGTTGATCAGGCCAATGCGCAGGGCCGTCACGGCATCGATGGGCTGGCAGCCCAGCATCATTTGCTTGGCGAAGCGGGTGCCCACCGCATGGGGCAGGCGCGACCCCATGCCGCTGCCCGACAGGGCGCCGATCTTCGCATGGGTGTCGGCGAAGCGCGCCGCCTCATTGGCAAGGATGAAGTCGCAGCCCAGCGCCATTTCGAGGCCGCCCGTATAGGCCGCGCCGCTTACTGCCGCGATGATCGGTTTTGGCAGGCGGGGGAGGCTTTGGATCAATTCCGTCACGCGATGGCGCGGAGCGTCGGGTGCGGAGAAGGTCTTGAGATCCAGCCCGGCGCAGAAGGCGGGCGCCGCACCTGTGAGGATCGCGGCGCGCCAGTGCGCTTCGCTCGCGAAACAGGCCAATGTATCGGTCAGGGCTTCGAGCAGCGCAAGGTCGATGGCGTTGCGCTGTTCCGGTCGATTGAGCGTAAGCAGCATGACGCCGCTGGCAGGCTCCGCGATGATCAGCGCTTCGCTCATGCGCGGCCCCCGAAAAAGGCGATGACGTCCTGCGCGAAGGCCTCCGGTTCCTCCATCGCCGCGAAATGGCCGCCAGTTTTCATCGCCGTCATGCGCGCCACATTATATTGCCGCTCGGCCAAAGCCCGGCTGGGCATGGGATAGAATTCGGCGGGGAAATGGGCGAGCGCGGTGGGCACCGCCACCGGGCCGGGCGCCATCTGGTCGCTCCCTAGAGGCTGTTATGAACCTGCAGCGATTGAGGCCGCCTGTTTCATCATGATGCATGCGAAGGCGACGACGTGC
>NZ_JCATID010000038.1:0-36273 GCF_059693745.1 Sphingobium sp. WR1
AACCTGCGCAAATAGTTCGCTACCCCTGACGTCGATGCCTACCGTGAATCCGTGTCCCTACAATGCACAGAGGCCATGGGGGCAGGGGCGCGAGCAGTTGGGACCGAAGGATGTGCTGGTGGTGGACGAGGCCGGCATGATCGGCTCGCGCCAGATGGAGCGGGTGTTGAGCCAGGCGCGCGACGCCGGGGCCAAGGTCGTGATGGTCGGCGACCCCGAGCAGTTGCAGGCGATCGAGGCGGGGGCGGCGTTCCGCAGCGTCACCGAGCGCCACGGCGCGGCCGAGATCACCGAGATACGCCGGCAGCGCGAGGACTGGCAGCGCGACGCGACGCGTGCGCTGGCGACCGGGCGTACCGGCGAGGCGATCCACGCCTATGACGGCAAGGGCATGGTCCATGCGGCCGACACGCGCGAGCAGGCGCGGGGCGAGCTGGTCGACGGCTGGGATCGTGCGCGCCAGGCCGAGCCGGGCAAGAGCCGGATCATTCTTACCCATACCAACGCCGAGGTGCAGAGCCTCAACGGCGAGGCGCGGGACCGGTTGCGCGCATCCGGCGACCTTGGCGACGACGTGACAGTGAAGGCCGATCGCGGCGAGCGGCAGTTCGCGACCGGCGACCGCATCATGTTCCTTCGCAACGAGCGCGGCATGGGGGTGAAGAACGGGACGCTCGCGACGATCGAGCGGGTATCGCCCGAGGGCATGGCGGTGCGCCTCGATGACGGGCGCGGGGTCGCGTTCGACACTAAGGACTATGCCCATGTCGATCACGGCTATGCGGCGACGTTCCACAAATCGCAGGGCGTGACGGTTGATCGCGCGCACGTCCTCACCACCCCGGGCATGGACCGGCACAGCGCCTATGTCGGCATGTCGCGGCACCGTGACGACGTGCAGCTCCATTATGGCCGCGCCGACTTCACCGATCAGCGCCAGCTTGTGCGCGCCCTGTCGCGCGAGCGGTCGAAGGATATGGCGGGCGATTACGCCAAGCCGGAGCAGGATCAGGCGCGCGCGTTCGCCAATCGGCGCGAGATCCGGTTCCCGGAACTCGCGCGCCAGGTGGCGGAAAAGGTCCGCGACAAGGCCAGGGGCATGTTCGCGGGGTTCCGACCGAAGCCGGCGAGCGAAAAAGCAACATCGCCGGAGCGCGGCGCGGCCGATCGGCCGCTGGCGCCCTCGGAGGCCCGCGCGATCGAACGCTATGGTCGCGCGGCGGCCGACATGGACCGGATGCGCGCGCAGGGACTGCCTGTGCTGGCGCACCAGGAGAGCGCGTTACGCCGCGCCGGCGAGGCGCTGGACGCGACCCGGCCCCATGCCGCGCGCGACCTCGCCAGCGCGATCGAGCGCGACCCCAGGCTTGCGCGCGACGCGGCCGAGGGAAACACGGGCGGGGCGGCGAAGGCGATGGAGACGGAGCGCCAGGTCCGCATCGACCCGGAGAAACGCGCGGGCCGGTTCGTGGAGCAGTGGCAGGGCATGAAGGAGGCACGGGCCAGCATGGAGCGTGCCGGCGACCGTGTGGGCGCGGAGAAGCTGGGCAAGCGCATGGAAAGCATCGCGGGCGGGCTGCATCGTGACCCGCAGCTCGAATCCGTGTTGCGCGCCCGCGCCCCCGAGCTGGCGTTGAGCATCGAGCGGGGCCGGTCGATCGGGCAGGAACTGGCGCAGTCGATTCAGCCTAGCCGCGACCGCGATCGTGGAATGAGCCGGTAGGAGGACAGGTGGCAGACGAGGAGGACAGCCAGGGAGCAGACGCGGCCGAGGCGTTCGAGGCGATGCGCGGCGAGCTGGCGTTGCTACGCCGTGCCGTGGAGGGCTTGGCGGCCGAGCGCGGCGCGATCGACATGCCGGATTACAGCGAGACGCTTGGCGTGCTTCAGCAGGGCGTGGATACCGCCGCCGGGCGGATCACCGCGATCGGCCAGATACTAGCCAAATCGCCGGCGCTGGCGATGACGCCCGAGCAGATGGCGCAGCGGATCGCCGCGGCGGGCAACGCCGCCCGTCGCGAGGATCAGACGGCGCTCGCCAAGGCGGGCGAGGACAAGGCCCGCGTCATGGCCGAGCTTCGCGCGATCGCCGGCTCCGCATGGACGCGGGCCGACCAGAAGAACCGGCAGCTATGGTTCGGGGTGTGCGGGGCGGCGATCGGCATCCTCGCATGGGCGATCATGCCGGGCCTCGTCGCGCGCGAGGTTGCACCGGCGAGCTGGCAATGGCCCGAGCGCATGGCAGCACGGACGCTCGACCTACCACGTTGGGAAGCGGGGCAGCGGATGATGCAGAGCGTGGACTCGGCGCAGTTCCGCGCGATTGTCGCCGCCGACAGGATCGTGACGGCCAACCGCGAAGCGATCGAGGGGTGCAGCAAAGCGGCGAATCGGGCGCGTGTCACAGTGCGATGCACAATTAAGGTCGCCCCGTAGTGGCCGCGTATCTATTGCGCCAAGCAATTGATAATAGACAATTCGGCCCGATCCTTACCGTGGCAGGCTTGCGCGGGTCCAATTAGGGATCGGTGCATGGCTTCACGATTAGGCAATCAATACTAAGCGCCGTTAACCATCCTCTAATGTTTACAGTGCGATCATACAGATGCGCTAGAAGTCGCACCTGGGTGAATATGAGCAGCATCTCCATCAACGATGTCATGGCCTTGCGGAATGCCGTCCTCGACAAGAACGCGGCGCTTCGGAATGTAGCGAGCAACTCAAATTCTGTCGCTGTTTCTGGGGCTGCGAGAGGAGCGGCTTTTGAGACAGCGATGAACACCGCGCTGGGAAAGGTGGATAGCCCAAATTCCGTCTCAGGGGTGAGCGGAGCGGCGGGCGTGTCGCAGCCAGGACACGCGGAGCCAGGCGGCTTCGCCTCTACTTTTCAGACGCAGCTTCAAAAGATTAACGCGATCAACGCGCGCGCTGGCGCTTTGACGGTCGCCTACGAACGCGGGGAAGAAACCGACATTGCGAAGGTGATGCTCGCGCGGCAGGAATCCTCGATCGCATTCGAGGCGACGTTGCAAGTTCGCAACAAAGTCCTTTCAGCCTACAAGGACATTATGAGCATGCCGGTCTAACCCAATCATCCGAACTACATGGCCGGGCTGCTGATCTTTTGGTGCCGACACGTTCGCTCGCCAGCCTTTCTTGTGTTCGTTAGGTGCCTTTCGGTCGTCGTGCGCTGTTGTGCATGGACACGATCTTCCAGCCGCCGCTCACTTTCTTAAGCACGCTTGTGGCGACACCGAGCCGTTCGGCGGCCTCGCCGGTCTTTGGCTCGATCCGGTAACGGTAGGTTTCGGTGGCAAGGGCAACCGGCCCCTCAAAGCGGACATCGACCTTGTAGTCGGAGAAGCGGAACGATTTGAACTGCTTCAGCTCGGGACCGAGATGATGAGCGAGGTAGGTGGCGTAGGTTCCTTCGGCGCCTCCTGTCTCGAAAACTCGCGCGTCGGTCGTGAACAGTTGCTCGGTCCCGGTGGCGTTCAGCCGCTCGATCGCGGTTTTGTACTGTAACAGCACGGCCTCCACGGCGCGTGTGTCGACGGCGCGGGCAACCGGCTGCGTCCACCCTGCGGCGGGCAAGGCGATCGCCACGGCCACAATCGTCTTTACGGCGGTTTTCATTCATAATCTCCCAAGACAAAACTTGTCTGGCTTTTGGCCATCATCATCCGGGGCATCAATATGGAGCGGCTCGACGCTGGCCGCCCGGCCGCTTAGATCTTGCTCAAGAAGATAGGATTGCACCGACGACATGGCCGCGCAACTTGACCAAATAACTACCAAAGAGGATCACGACGGCCTTGTGCGTCGGCTCATTACCCGTTGGCGCGACGATCCAGGCGCGACCTATCGGAGCTGGTTCCTGTGGGACGAGCGGCTGAAAAACTTCCGGTCGATCCGGCGGGGCATCGGCCAGGTCGTCGGCGAGATCGAGCGTGGCACATTCGGCGTCGCCTATCGCGGATCGTCACTCGAAACCGTCGTCCATTCCGTCGCCGAACAGCGCCAAATCTTCAAGGGCGCCGATCACGCTTTCCTCTGGAAACCGAAGCTCCGCATCCCGGACATCTACGAGAGTCCGGAGAACCAGCGCGCGTTCGGTCGCTTGCTCGACGCCTGTTCGTGTTGCGACACGGCCGAGGAGATCATCGGCCATATCCACACGATCGACCGCTTGAAGATCAAAGGACTCGGGCCAGCGGTCGCGAACCTGCTCTACTTCCTTCACCCGACGCTGGTGCCGCCCTTCAACACCGCAATCGTGAAGGGCTACAACGCGCTGACCGGCGGTAAAGTGAAGCTCGGGAGCTGGGAACACTTTCTGGCGATGCGGTCCGGCGTTCTCGATTTGAACGATCGGCACCGCGACCTCCTGTCGAACGACCTGGGCGCGATCGGCGGCTTGCTGTTCGACATCGGCTCCGATCGCTACCCGGCTCCGCCCCTCGACGTGAGCGGCACGACGTTGGCGAGTTGGGGGCAGCGGCTCGAAGCGGCGCGCGAGGAAGCGCGCACGCTCAGCAAGGCGGCGCAGCGCGAAGGCAAGAACGAGCGCACCCATACCGAAATTCAAGCATGGCTTCGCGATCTAGGGCTGGCGCTCGGCTATGACGTGTGGATCGCATCGAACGACCGCAGCCGTGCTTTCAATGGATCGCCATTGGGGCATGGGTGCCTTGAGCGCCTGCCCGCCTCCATCGCAACCTCAAAAGGGGCGGATTCCATCCGTCTGATTGACGTGCTGTGGCTTGAGCGCGGCGGCGATCACGTCGCGGCAGCGTTCGAGGTCGAGCATTCGACGTCGATCTATTCGGGCATCGTGCGCATGCTCGACCTGGCGCTGAGCGGCAGCGACCTCCACGCGACCGCAGGGCTGTTTCTGGTCGCACCCGATGCCCGCGAGGCGGATGTCCGCGCGCAGCTACAACGTCCCGCGTTCAGCCGCGTCGCCGATCTCGACATATCCTACCTGCCCTACGGCGAGCTGGAGAGAAATCGCGAGGCGATCGCCAAGTTCGGATCGGGGCTGAAAGCGATCAAAGCCATCTCCAGCAAGCTGGCTTGATCGGTTGAGGCAAGGGGTACGCGTTCGCGCCGCGTATCTTAAACGGGTGGGGGCTCAGACGGAGATAAATGATGCACCAGATCGACCCCGACATGAAGGCGTGCATGGACGCCTGCCACGAATGTCATGTGACCTGTCTTCACATGGCGATGAACCATTGCCTTGAGGCGGGAGGCCGACATGCCGAGCCGCAGCACATGAAGATCATGGCCGATTGTGCGCAGATTTGCGCCGCCGCGATCGACTTCATGGCGCGCAAGTCCGCGCACCATCAGCATATCTGTCGCGAGTGCGCCGAGATTTGCCGGGCGTGCGCGTCGAGCTGCGAAGGGCTGGACGGTATGGAGGACTGCGTCGCCGCGTGTCGCAAGTGCGCCGAGGCTTGCGACAAGATGGCCGCGTAAATGGCCCGAGGGCGGCGCTTTCCCCGCCGCCCTCCCGTTACATCGCGGGCAAAGGCGCGTGAGACGGTGCGATGCACGGTCAGGGTTGCGGCAACGCTTTAGGGGGGCGTCGCCTGCCCTGCCGCTAGTAGGCTCGCGGCCCGCCCGCCCGCGGCTTGGCGCCGCGGTTCCAGGCGAACCCGATCACGATCGCGGCAAGCATCAGGAGTTGTGCCAGCAGCGACTGCAATGTTGGGAACAGGCCCAACATCGAGATACGTGGCACGCTGGCGAGCGGCGCTATGTCGATGATCCCCGCCTCTTGGAGGGCAGCGACTCCCTTACCGGCCAGCACGACCGTCAGAGCGGCCATCAGCCACGAGCTGTAGCGGAAGAACTGCGTAATCGGGAGCGTCCGGCTGTAGCGGAGCATTGCCCAGGCGATGACGGCGAGAAGGCTGATCGCTGCGCCGGCCCCGGCCAGCAGCATTGCGGTGTTCCCCTGTGTCGAGAGCGCGGCGTAGAAAAGGATCGTCTCGAATACTTCCCGATAAACCACCAGGAACGCGAGCCCGAACAGGAACCATCCCGACCCGCCGGTGAGCGCCCGTGACATTTTCTCTCGAATATAGCGCTGCCACTGATCAGCTTGCGCCTTGCCATGCATCCATATCCCGACCGAAAGCAGCACAAGAGCGGCGAACAGCGACCCGAACCCTTCGGTCATCCTTTGTGGCTGGCCATCAATTTGCGGCGGATATCGCTCACGCCTGACGGGCCGCTCCATCACCGCGGCCTGGCTCACTGGGCTGCCCCCAGCCTGACTACGGCCTCCGGGGCAGCCGCATACACGCCGAACCGCACGCGTCTAAGTAGGCCGCGCTTAAACATGATGCTGATTACCTGCCGCGATGCGCCGAAACGCTGGAGTTCCTGCGTCGAGACAGCGCCGCGACCGCTGATAAAGCGCAGGGCTCGCACCTGAAGGCTTCCTACGCGTGGCATTGCAAGCGAACGCCCCTTCTGAGGCCCAAGCGAAGCAGGAACGGGTTGCAGTTTGAGCGCGTTGCCTGGCGTACGATTCCATTCAACGCTTCGATATGGGAGACGCGTGCCTGCACGATCAAGCCGCACGGCGCAGCGGAGAAGACATCCGCGCAGAGTCTCGTCCAAATTGGTCTCCGTCCCGTGCTTTTGCCGCTGAAACAGCATCAGCCATGCCAGCAAGCCGGCTTCATCCACGCTGAGATAAGGACTTTGGGAGGTCGGAATGTACATGCCGACCCCCTCAGCCGCTTGCCGCAGTTGCCGGAATTCTCTTTTGGAGTCCCTGCCGAGCTCGTACCGATCATCCCCGCGCAGCCAGCCGATCGCCCGCTGCTCGCTGGCAGGCAGTTTGGCGATGCTGGTCCACCGGCGGGGCATGGCTCAAAACCGAGCGTTCAGGCTGACCTTGAACGCTCTTGGCGAGCCTGGCGTAAGATTTGTGTTGCTGTTGGCGAACAGGAAATAGCGCTCCTGGAAGAGGTTCTCGACGTTGAGCTGGGCGCTGAGATTCTCATTAATGTTGTAGTAGGCCGCCGCGTCGACCCGGGTGAAGCTCGTCAGCGTCACCGTGTTGTCAGTGGCGGCGAAGCGTTTGCCCTGGTAAATAACGCCGGCTGCGATGCCGAGCTGTTCGATGGGGTCGAACCGGGTCCAGAGCGACGCGCTATGCTTGGGGACGCCTGCAGGACGGTTGCCCGCCACCACAGTGCCCGACTGACTGTCGCGGAACTGCGCATCTGTATAGGTATAGCCGCCGACAATGCTGAGCCGGTCGGTGATGTTGCCGGTCGCGCTCAATTCGACGCCCTTGGTCCGCTGACGGCCGATCGGGATGGCCGGTGAGGCGGGATTGTTGGGATCGCTCAACGCGAGAACATTCGAGCGGTCCAACTGGAATATGGCAGCCGAAACGTTGAACGTAGGCACGATGTCCCACTTGGCCCCGATCTCATAGTTCTGGTATTCCTCCGGATCCAGGGCCTCGTTGGTGAGGTTCAGGCTCGTGAACTGATCGCCGCCACGAGGTAGATAGGTGCGCGAGTAGCTCGCATAAATCGAGGCGTTCTCGACCGGCTTGAAGATAAGCCCGGCTCGCGGCGACCAAAGGCTGTCCACTTTGCGGAAGTCGCGCCGCTGCCCGGCGGGGAAGCCAACGGTACGGCGGTCGGTTACGTTCGTGACGAAACGCTCGTAGCGCATTCCCAGGATGACCTGAAACATAGGCGAAAGCTCGATCTGGTCTTGCACATAGCCTGCCAGGACCTCGGCCGTGCCGCGATTGTCGCCGCTGCTGGCGGTCTGGCGCCAGATCAGGTCGGGTCGGAAGATCGTCGGGTTCGCAACCGTGGCGAAGATGTTCTGGACGCCGGTGGGCGCCGCCGCCGTTGGGAAAAAGCCTTCGCTGCGGAGATTCTCGGTCTTCTGATGCCCATATTCCGCACCGAGCAGGAGCGTATGATGGATGCCGCCAGTGTCGAAGGTGGCGTTGATGTCGGTCTGATTGAAGAAGTTCCGCCGCTGCGTTGCGTTGACGTAAGCCGACATCTGGACGATCATGCCCGGCGCGTAGACACCGGCAGGCAGGCCAGCGGGGTTGGTCTGGACTGTAGTGTTCACCGTTCCCGGAAAGACATTCTGATAGAATTTGTCATAGTCGGCGTAACGCGTCCGGTTGCGGATCGTTACAGTATCGCTGAAAGCGTGTTCGATGAACAGCGTGCCTGCATCAGTATTGGTGCCTGTCGGGCTGTTACCCGGATCGCCGAAAAACTGGCCACGCGGCGTTTGCAGCGGCTGACCGAGATAGGAGGAAACGCCGCGGTCGGCGACGCGATCATCCTCGAAATGCTCGTAGCCCAGCGTGACGGTGGTATCCGGTCCGAGCCGGAGCGTTGCGGTCGGATTAAAGCCCCACCGCTCGTTTTCGACCCCCTTGCGGTAACTGCCGCTGTTCTCGTAGACGCCGGTCAGGCGGAGCGAAAGCACATCGTTGACCGGCGCGCCGAGATCGACCTGGCCCCGATAGAAATCGTAGCTGCCGGCCTCCAGACGGGCGCCGAGATGCTGGCGCCCGTCTGCGACTTTGGTGACGCGGTTGACGATGCCGCCCACGCCGCCGCGGCCGAAAACCATGGCATTGGGGCCTTTGAAGATCTCGAGCCGTTCGATATTGTAGAGATCGCGGTAGGTCTGGATGTCGTCGCGGACGCCATCGACGAAGAAATCGCCGGTCGTCGAATTACCGCGGAACACCAGCGTCTCACGATTGCCCTCGCCTTGCGTCGAGAAAACACCGGGGACATAGCGGATGGCATCGCCAATGCTGGTCGCGGCTTGGTCCGCGATCTGCTTCACTGTCACCACGTTGACCGTCTGCGGCACGTCGATCAGCGGCGTGTCGGTGCGCATCGCCGAAACGCTCCGGGTCGCCTTGTAGGAGGTTTCCGCCTCACTGTCGTTGATTGCAGTATCGGTCACGGTTACGCTGCCGAGCACGGGGGGCTGCTGCTCTTGTGCATATGCCGGCAGAGCCAGCACCTCGACAAGCGAGGCGGCGGCCAGAATGGCAGTACGTGAAACGGCTGATGTCCTGAAATTGCGGCTCATGAATCCCCCTGATAGCTAAGCGGCATGCTAGCCTCGGGGCCGGATATAGATAATCGTTCGCAATAGCAACGATGATGTGAGGGGCTAGGCTCACAGGACTGACGCAGAATGTTCAAAGCGTTGCTGACCCGGCGCACGGCGTCGTTGTCGCCAAGGAAGAGGGCGTAGCGTGGATGGTACGCGCCCACGCGACGCCAGGCTACACTGGTTGGCAGCAAAAGCGAGGGATGGACCTTGGGTCCGCGTATTACATAATGAGCATGCTTGGCGTGAGATTGATAGAGGAGCCGGGATAATGAGTTACCAAAATAGAGTACCATCGCTCATGGTCGGTTTCGCACTACTCGCGATTGCAGGCTGTAGTTCGCCAAAGCCAGAAGCAAACATCTCCGAAGATCAAATGAACCACTTCGCCGGAATCGCCGCGCATGATCATCCCGTTAACACTGCGACAGCTGGCCAACCTGCTGGTGGCCAAGTGCCGAAGGGAAGTGCGAAGGCCGCACCATGAAGCGATGGGCTTTGACCGATCGCTTATTCCTATACTGCCGCATTTTCCCAATGATGGATTAGGTTAATAAATCTCTATTGGTTGTATTTCTACCTCCTGAACCGTTGCTGTCAGGCGCATTCAGACCCGCTTCAATGCGCGGCCGCTACCAGATCCCGGCTAGCTGTTGGAGCGGTATGTTGAAGGAGAGTTAGGATGTTGCGCAGGTTTATCGCGGCTGCGGCGCTCGCAGCCTCAGTCGCTGTCATCGCGCCCAGCGCGGCGCTGGCGCAGGATCGAGGCCATGGCGGCTGGCAGAGCCAGCGCGGTTATGGCGACAGCCATGGTGTTCGCCAGGTCCATCGAGGCGGGCGGGGCTCGCATGGTTACGACCGCGGTCATGGGTACCCGAGCTACCGTAGTCATGAATATTCGAACAGCGGCGAACACGCGCGCGGGGGCGGCCGCGCGTATGGCCATGACCGCCGATATGCCGTGAACCATCGCAGCCACTGAGCTGGCCTGCCCAATCAAACGACAAAGGCCGGGGCACGATCCGCCTCGGCCTTTGTCACGCCTTCTACATATGATAATGTCCTTTATCACACATAGAACGGCCTGTGAATCTGGCGGATGGCAAACCTACAAAATGGAGGGGGCGTGGGGTGGCGCTCCTTGCCACAAGGGATGAAGCAAGGAGCGCCTCCTTATTGCTGTCGGGCAAAAAGGTCGTTGCGACCTGCCGCTAAACATCGTTACGATATAGGATAAATCGGCCATGCCGTAGCGGCGCCCCCGACCCCTAGCGATGAATCCGTCACTTAAGACGGCCGAAAAATGGCCCGACTGAATTACGCCAGTCGGGCCTAAGTGAAAAGAACCCCCTGTCACAACGGAGGCCCTTCGGGTCGCATTTGAGCGTATACAGGATAATTCCTAGTCGTTGTAGGATAGAAACGACATATGGACCGATCGGGTCAGATTGAGACAATCGGGCGTTTGCATCATTCCTCTTCGTCGCCTTGTGAAGCACGAAGCAAAGCCGTCGCGCTTTCGGTCGCAGACTTGGTGGTGGCCGCCAAGGTTTTCATTTCCGAGGCGACGATCGCAAAGCTCTTGCCGGCCTCGCCGACCCGCGCGGCCTCGATAGAGGCGTTGAGCGCCAGGAGCGCGCTCTGACGCGCGATGCCGTCAATTGAGGCGACGATCGGCACCAACTCGCGATGCGTGTCCTCAAGCGCCAAGCGGCGGCTTTCGGCCTGTTCCTGCAACTGCTGCATCCGCGCGGCCTCCAATCGCTCGCGCCGGCGCATCTCGGTCACATTGTCGGCGATCTTGAGAATCTTGGCAGGCCGATCGTCGCCGTCGAGGATCGGGTTGTAGGTGGCTTGAAGCCAGATGTCGGAGCCGTCCTTGGCGAGCCGGCGAAACTCGCCCTGCTCGAACTTCCCTCGATTGAGGCGCTGCCAGAACGCCTCATATTCGGCCGACGCCTTCACCTCGTCGGTGCAGAAGATGCGATGATGCACGCCCTTCACTTCGTCCAGCGTGTAGCCGGTGACTGTGAGGAAGTTCCGGTTGGCGTCGAGGATCGTGCCGTCAAGCGCGAACTCGACACAGAGCTGCGAACGGTCGATCGCCACCAGCTTGCTGCGATACTCAGCACTGCGCGCGCGATCGGCCTTAAGGCGCGCTGCGTTGAGGCCGCCGTGAAGCAGCAGGCTTTCCCAGGCAAAAGCACTCTCGAAGCCCGTCAGCAGCCGTTGCAACTCTGCCGGCTGCTCTGACAGCCGCTCCCATAAGCGCGCGCGCAGGATATGGTGTATCTGGTCACGCATCGCGAACACCTTGTTGGCGTCGAGACCGAGCTGGCGGATCGCCGCGCCGTTGCCCATGACCCGATCGGCCCACGCGCGATCCAATTGCAGCCGCGCCAGGCGTTCGGGAGAGAATAGCTCGCTGGCGAAAAAGTCATGTGCAGTCGGCCCGACATCGGAGCCGTCAGCCGCCGCTGATCGAGTGACCTCATCCACCACAAGCCCGACATCGCCGCCGATGAGCTGCGCGATCTCGGCCAGCGTGCCGGCCAACGCCTGTTCGGGATCATAGACGGCCCGCAAATGATCGTGGTCCAGGGCATCCCGCATCGCTCTGTCTAATCCGTCTCCCATCGGCATCCATTTCTCAATTCTGGAAGCACCTTCATGCGCTTTTCTTATTGCCGGCTATTTAATACTACAGCATGGCTGCCATGCTCCCCACAATCTCGTTGATCCGCCAGGGCTTCGCAAGGAAACCGACTCCCTGCGGCAAGTCCGCCTCGCTGGGAAACACCCGGCCCGAAGTGACAAGAATGGCCATATCCGGCCATTGCTCGCGGATAGCAGCCGCCAGCGCGACGCCGTTCATGCCTCCCGGCATTTCAATATCGGTGAGGACCGCGCAAATGTCGTTGCGGGCTGCGAGGATCGACAGCGCGCCCAGCGCATCGCACGCCTCGCAAACACGGTAGCCAGCATCCGCGAAGATTTCGGCCGCCATCGTCCGCACAAGTGGTTCATCCTCGACAACGAGCACAGTGATGCTTTTGGCCTCCATTACGCCGTCCTTTCTGTTTGAGGGCGGAGAAGGGGTCGCTTTCTCCGCCCTCATCCCATCGCGTTCCCCCCAGACGCCGATGGGAATCCCCTGTTTTCACGTTGGCACCAACTATGCCCCCTTCTTCCGTCTGAAGTCGGCAACATCCCGCAAGGTCGCGGCCCAATAGGCCAACGCCAGACCTTCGTCCGCATTTTCGCTTTTACTCACCGTGGCATAAATGCCCAGCGCATCAGCAAATTCCTCCGTGGTCGCGACGCCGCTCTTTTCCAGAAGCGCGCCCACGACCGCCAGCGCCCCGCCGATCGCCTTCACCAGCGCGGGATCGAGCGACGTCGCCCGCTCCTGCGCTCGCCGATCGGGATCGGCAGCATCATCGGCGCGCAAGGCAGTCAGGCGCGCTGCAATGTCATGGGCCTGTTGAAGATAGATCGCGGCGGCATCCTCGCCAGCCCGATCGAGCAAATCGAGCGCCTCGGTCATCAACGCGACCGCGCGGGCACGCAGGGCGGTCTTGTCCGTCATGCAGGCTGCTCGCGAAGCGGGCCGCTCGCCCGCTCGCGCCCGTCGCGCTGGGGCTGGCCCGCCCAAGTGATTTCACAGGCGTTCTTGCCGGCCCGCTTCGCCACGAACATCGCCTGATCGGCCGCGTGCATGAGCGCAGCGGGATCGCGCGGGACGTGCGGCGGAATGACTAGCGCGCCCATGCTGCACGTCACCGGATGCTCGCCCGCCGCCAGCACGGCCGACACACGCGAATGAAGCGTGCGCGCGAACATCTCGCCCGCGTCCGCTGGATGCACGCGGAGCAACACCGCGAACTCGTCGCCGCCGATCCGCCCGAAAGCATCCTCGCGCCTGATGCTGCCCGCCGCCCCGCGCGCGAAGGTCCGTAGCACGGCGTCGCCAGCGGCATGGCCGTGGGCGCTGTTGACGCCCTTGAAATCGTCAAGATCGAAGATCGCCAGCAACAGCGTCTCGCTGGCCCTGCTGGCGACGGTAAGCGCCTCTGAAAACCGCTCGTTGAACGTCTCACCATTCAGCGCGCCGGTCTTGCGGTCGCGCAGCGCGAGATGCCGTTGGCGGTCAAACGATCGGCGGAAGCTCACGATCGTTGCGGCGACAAAGAGATAGGTCGCGACCCGCACGCTGGTTCGGACCACCAGTGAGGCCGAGACCCCGCCATCGTCCAGATGCGGAACGATGGCGAGGATCGCGGTAAGCAAAGCAACAAAATACGCAGCACGTTCGCCCAGCGCCCATGCGGCGGCGCATATGATCGGAATGTAGAGCGGAGCCAGGCCAGCGCCGGGATAGGCGTGGTTTGCCCATGAAAGGGCGGTGACGGCAACGAGGATCGCGAACCAGGCATGTTCGCGCGGCAGGGATTCCAGACTTTCGGCCAATCGACCGACAGGGAGATGACTGTTCACGCGCTTCCTACCCCTACCGCAAAGCTCCATCCACACTCGCCGGCGACGGCCGATCGGACAGCCGACTGCACGCCACCAAATCGGAAGCGTGCAGCCGGCAGCAACCGGCCATTGGAAACCTGATGTAAGTCAGGCGCGAACACCTTTGGGCCAAGGGCCTTGGACATGCGTGTCCGCTGCCCGGTCGCTGAAGCTCGTCTTACATTGAGAGGTTTCCACGCCTCTGCCCCCCTCTCGGCGGGCGCGTGTCGTTTAGAGGAAAAGCATTAAGAATTGCAAATAAAGTGCAGTTCCGCACGCTCGCGGCACTATTCTTCGGCAAGTCGTTTAAACGATCTCAACCGACGCGGATCGGCGCTGGGGTGGTTCCATAGTTGATACACTGACAGCAGCGGTGATGCAGAAACTGATACACCCCCATTATTGAGATTCATTCGCAAGAAGATTGCTGAAAAGGGCATCCTGCGCTATGAGGCCGGCATGGCAGAGGATGGATTTTTGATCGCGAAAGCGCGCGACGATCTCTGTTTCTACGAGGATCGCGCGCGCCAGGAGCGGGCGGCGGCCGAGTCGGCAAGCAAGCCCGAAGCGGCTTCCGCGCATCGCCTGCTGGCGATCGAATATGAGGCCCAAGCCCGCGAGCTGCGGGCGGAACTGGTGATGGGGTGCGCGCCATGACCATCATCGCTCTGGATTTCGAGGCGTCCTGCCTGCCCCGTCATGGGCGATCCTATCCCATAGAGGTCGGGATTGCCGATGAGCATGGCCTGATCCGCTCCTGGCTCATCCGGCCTCCCAATGCCTGGGCGGGTTGGGGCTGGACGCAGGAGGCTGAACGCCTGCACGGCATCTCCAAGGAACAGCTCGCCCGCGACGGCCTGCCCCCGGCGCGGGTCGTCGCGGAGCTGGAACCCTATGTGCGAGGCGCGCGCGTCATCGCCGATTCCCATTTCGACGCACCGTGGCTGACGACGCTTTCGGCACTGGCGGGCAAGCCGCCGCCCTGCGCCATCGGTCATGTCGCGGACCTGCTCGAAGAGATGGGCGCGGCCTATGAGCATGTCGAGGCGGCATTGCGCCAGCTCGATCGCCAGCCCTTTCGCCGGCACCGCGCCGCCGAAGATGCCCGCTTCATCATCGCGCTCGTGCGCGAAGTGCGGGGCCAGGTTGAAAAGGCGCGAGAAAGCCAGCCCGTCTTTGACTGGCGGCGCGCGCCGCCGATCGCGCGCCCTTCCACCTATCGACCGTCCAATGCGGGGAGTGTCCGGTGATGCCGATCAAAGACAGCAAGCGCCGCGAAGAGATGACCCAAGAAGCCCTCGCGTTGGTCAAGAAGGCGATGAAATTATTTGACAAGGCCGGCCAAGACATGGCCGCCATTCATTGTCAGGAAGCGGTCGAAATGGTGGAGATCGGCCATATTGCCCGACTACAGACAGAGCATGTTCCGGGCGATAGCTGAACTGGCGCGAAGCGCGATCGTCACTCGCGGAACAGGTCCACAACATGGCAACCCAGCGCGCCCGCAATCGAGTCCAGCAGTTCCAACATGGGGTTGCCGCGTCCGTTTTCTATGCGCGACAGATACGACGCGGTAACGCCCGATCGCTCCGATAATTCTACCTGCGACATTGCGAGTTGCACGCGGCGCTCGCGGCAATTTCGACCGACAAGCATCTGGCATTCCTCTGCCCCGGCAATAGCTGGCTGGTTCATGATTTTTGTCCGCTATCCGCTTTGACCTCAATCGTGCAGCGCACCGGCTTTTCCGCCTTTTCCGCCTGCTCACGGCATTTCTGCACCGTCTCGCGATTGGCATCCGTCAACGGCGAAGCCGCGACGATCAGCGCCCAGCTCTCCGGATCGGCCGCCTGCATCAACCGCTGCCCCGCTCCCCACGGGCCAGGCTCATTGAGAACGCGGGTCGCCATACGCTCGGGCCAGCGCCAGCTATCGGGGGTCGCTCGCGCGAGCGGACCGGCAAGGAAGGCATAGAGCAACAGCCCCAGCACCACGCCGCACGCGCCGATGACATACAGCCAGCGATTTTGCTCGTCGCCGCGCCGCGCCGACGCGAGCCGGTTGCCGATCTCGCGCGCGGCCTGGTCCAGCGCCGTGCGCGCCTCGGTGATAAGGCGCTGATCCTCGCGCCGCGCGTTCGTGGCGGCGCTGGCGATCTCGCCCGCCATATGCGCCGGGTCCATCGACAAGGCGGGGCTTTTCCGCATCGCCGCGACCTGCTGGGCCAGCACGCCCAATATTTCCTGCGTCTTGGTGAGCGTCGGCTGATAGTCGGGTATCTCGATATTCTCGCGCACAGCGGTCAGTCCTTCGACCGCAAGGCGCAGCAACGACACTTCGCCGCGCAGCTTCTCGAACGCCCGCGCCGGATCGTCCGCGTCGTCCAGACCATCACCCTCGCCCATTATCGCTTCTCCTTACCGGCTAAGGCCACGATCGCGGCCAATCCCAAGTTCGTGCGTCAACTGGTGGCTAAGGTCGCGCCCGCGCCCCATGCCCATCTCAAGCCCCAGCTCGCGCTCACGGCCACGCAGGATCGATTCCACCTGGGGATCGCGCTCAAGGCTTTTCGCCATGCCCGCCATCTCCTTGCCCGCCTTCTCGCGGCCCGTCATGTCGCCGACGCGATACAGCCGGTCACGGTCATGGGAGAGTTGTTGCCAGCGTTCCACGAAGCGATCGGCGCGCAAGTTCGGATCGGCCCGCACCTTGGCCTCCTGCGCCATCGCATCCATCATCGGGCCGCTGCGCCCCGCCGCCGCCTCATGGAGCAAGCCGGGTTCGCGCTGGAACGCCGATGCCATATCGCGCGAAGCCCCCGCCCTGATCTGGTCCAGCGCCTCGGTCGCGCGCTCGAGCGCGACTTTCTGATGCTCCAATACCGGCCCGCCCGATGCGCGCGCCTGCAACACCGCCTCGGCCGAACGCGAGGCCCGCTCGACCGCGCGCCGGAAATCATGGGTATGGCCCTGCTCGGCACGCGCCGGGGCTTCCTTCGCCGGCGTCGGCGTGCGCGACGACAGTTTCAGCCCGTCGAACATGCCCCGCTTGGGAGCCGCTTTTTCCTTCGCGCCCTGCGCTGGCTCGGCCGCCTTCGCCGGCTCGGCCGACAGCTTCAAGCCGTCAAACATGCCCCGCCGCGGCTGATGCTCGCCCGCGGCCTTCCCCTCGCCAGCGCCGCGGTCGCCGATCTCACGCGTGCGTGGATCTTCGCCCATCTGGCGCATGGTGCCGGCGCGCGGGCCAAGAAGCTCCACGCCCTTCCGCTCGGGCGGTTCCGCAACGCGGATCTCGCCCGACAGGCCGCGCCGATCGGCGAACGATTGGGCCTCGGCGTCCCGGTCCCGATACATCGGATAATCCGACGCCATATCCTTCGCCCGCTCGCGCGACAGCGTGCGGACAAGCCGGCGATCGTCGGCGAAGTCGTCGCGGCCGTAATGGAGCTGCACCCCGTCACGGTGCCGCGACAACGCCACATAGGCCGCATGGCGGT
The DNA here is from genome assembly GCF_059693745.1 of Sphingobium sp. WR1. Lineage (NCBI taxonomy): Bacteria > Pseudomonadati > Pseudomonadota > Alphaproteobacteria > Sphingomonadales > Sphingobiaceae > Sphingobium > Sphingobium sp. WR1. The sequence goes on from NZ_JCATID010000038.1 coordinate 17,156, forward strand.
CCATGCCGGGGGTGGCGAGGACATGCCCCTGATCGACCGTCACGCCCTGCGATTTGTGGATGGTCGCGGCATAGCCATGATCGACATGGGCATAATCCTTGAGGTCGAACGCCACCTGTCGGCCATCGTCGAGGCGAACGGCCATGCTGTCGGGCGACACGCGCTCGACCTTGCCCAGCGTGCCGTTCTTCACCCCTAGCCCGCGCTCGTTCTTGAGGAACATGATGCGGTCGCCGGTCGCAAACTCGCGCGCGCCCCGCTCCGCCGAAATCCGCACGTCCTGCCCCAGCTCGCCGGCGTCGCGCAGCCGATCGCGCGCGGCAAGGTTGAGGTCGCGCACCTCGGCATTGGTGTGGGTGAGGATGATCCGCGTCTTGTCGGGATCGGCAAGCCGCTGCGCGTCCCATGTGTCGATCAGCTCGGCGCGGGCCTGCTCGCGCGTCTCGGCCGCGTGGACCATGCCATGCTCGGCATAGGCACGGATCGCCTCGCCGGTCCTGCCCGTCGCCAGCGCCCGCGTGGCGTCCTTCTGCCAGTCCTCATGCTGCCGGCGAACCTCGTTGATCTCGGCCGCGCCGTGGCGCTCGGCAAGGGACCGGAACGCAGCGCCGGCCTCGATCGCCTGCAACTGCTCCGCGTCGCCGACTAGGACCACCTTCGCCCCCGCCCGCTCGGCCTCCGACAGCACGCGCTCCATCTGGCGCGTGCCGATCATGCCGGCCTCGTCGATCACCAGCACGTCGCGCGAGCCTAGCAGCTCGCGGCCCTGGTCCCACTGATATTCCATGCTGGCGATCGTGCGGGACTGGATGCCGGAACCGCCCTCAAGCCCCTCGGCCGCGATGCCGGACAAGGCCGCGCCGCGCACCTGATAGCCGGCCCGCTCCCATTCGTCGCGCGCCACGCCCAACATGGTCGATTTGCCGGTGCCGGCATAGCCCACGACGATTGCAAGGTCCGGCTTGCCGGTGATATGGGCCAGGGCGTCCTTTTGCTGGCTTCCCAGCGCAAGGCTTCCACTCTCGGCGGTGTCTCGCCCCCCCATTTGAGACGCCGCCGAGAGACCATGCCCCGCCCGCTCCGCAAGTCGATCGCCAGCCTGGCTCAACCGCTGCTCGGTGTCGATCATGTCGCGCGACGTGAACCGATCCTCGCCGCGCCCGTCCTTGCCCAGCGCCACCAGTTCGGGCGAGGTCCGCACCGCGCTCATCACCTGGTCGAACTGATCCTTGCCGTCGCTATGGCGGAACGCGAACTGTGCGAGGTCGCGCCGCGTGAACGTCGCCTGTTGCCGGGTGATCGCGTCCAGCGCGATTTCCGGGCGCGCAATGATCTTCTCGCCATTCTCGCGCGCGATCCGGGCATGGTCCTCGACCCGCTCGGCCTCAAGCCCCTGTTCGGGCATACGCGACGCAGCCGGCCCGATCTTGTGTTGCGGCTCAAGGTCGATCCCCTGCGCCGCCAAGGTGCGATGGTCGATCCGCGCGTCAATATCCAGCTCGGCAAGACGCTGGTTCACATGGTCGGCCCACGCCTCGCGCCACTCCTTCAGGAGCGCCGTGCTGTTCCACTCGACAACCTTCTTGCCGAAGCCTTGCCCGTCGATTTCGCGCATCGACAGCATGACGTGCGCGTGCGGCTTGGGCTGGCCGTCCTTCCCCATGTCCCAATGCACATTGAGGTCGGCCACCATGCCGCGTTCGACAAACTGCTTTTCGACGAAATCGCGGGCGAGCTGGACGCCCTGTTGCTGGTTCAGCTCGCGCGGAATCGAGAACTCGACTTCGCGCGCCAACTGCGCGTCCTTGCGCTTCTCGCCGGCCTCGACCTCGTTCCACAAGGTCGCGCGATCGTTTAAACGCTCTGGCGCACCTTCGGGCAGCATGATTTCCGAATGGACGACGCCGGCCTTGTTCGAGAAATCATGGTCGCGCCCCAGTCGGTCATCGTGCAGCCGCTCCGCCGCACGATAGGCCGCGCTGGCAACGGCGCTCGATCCACTGGAGCGGCCGATGACTTTCGCGGAGAAATGGTAGATCGCCATGACGACACGAAACTTACCCTTCTTAGCGCAGGTCGGCAACGACCTATAAGCGCGCACTCACCACTCACTGCCGTTCACGTGATTGACTTCACCGCATTTCTGTTCGGACCCGCTGTCCTGCCAGCGCGATCGTGCTACTGTGCGGCTTCTGTTCGACGGGCGCGAGGGAGAGAATGATGCGCAAGACGCGCGACTATGACGCCGAATTGCGGGCACTGAGCGACAAGGCCAAGTCTATCAAGGCGAAGAAGATACAGCAACTCGGCGAGCTGGTGACGGGGACCGGGGCCGATGCGCTCGATCTGGACACGCTCGCCGGTGCGCTGCTCGCCGCCGTGGAATCGGCCGACGCGGAGGAAAGGGAGGCGTGGCGCTCGCGGGGCGCGGCCTTCTTTCAAGGACGCGGGCGCAAGGCTGGGCGACGCTCTGGCGGCAACGGCGAAGGCGGAAACCCGACTGGCGCAAGCGAGGCATAGGGTTGAAGCCGCCGCGCGCCGCACCGATACGAGGGGATGGGTCGTGCAGCGCCGCGAACGCACCCGCCATCTCATAGAGCTGGGCGGCCTCGTCCAGAAGGCCGGCCTCGTCGAACTGACCGACGACGATCGCGCAACGCTCTATGGCGCGATGCTCGATCTGGCCGCTCGCGCGCGTGACGATGGTAACGCTCTCGCGCTCTGGAAGCGGCGCGGCAAACGGGCCTTCGACGCGGAAGCCGAAGGACAGGACAACGCGGAAGGAAACGCCCATGACTGACACGTCGCGCCTCTCCTGGCAGCTCCTGATGGTGGGGCCGGGCATCGACCGCATCACCCCCGACATTCAGGACAAGCTCGCCTCGCTGCTCGATCTGCTTCCCGCCACCGCGACCATCAATGTCCAGACCGATGCCGGCTATGTCACCGTCTCGCGCGACTGGCCCAGTCACCGCATGGAAACCGTCGATAGCCTGGTGGACGAAATCGCCGCCGCTCCGGGCATCACCCATATCGCGCTGCCCGACGATCCCGCACGCGACACCATCGCGCAGCCGGCAAGCGAAGGACAGGAACCGTGACACGCGCCCTCGACATCGGGGCGATCCGCGCCCAGGTCCGCGCGCTCGATTATGTGCGCGGCACCCCTGCCGACGCCGCCATGTGGCGCAAAGGCGATGCCGAAGCCCGCGCCAATCTCGCGATCGAAGGCATGGACCTCGACGCCGACGAACACGCCCTGTTCGACATGCTGCGCGAGGAAGCCGTGCCTCCTCCCCTCGCCACGGCGATCGTCCTCAAGCTGCTCGATCATCCCGACGCGGACCCGGCGCTGGCGATCACGCCGGCAACGATCGGATGACGATGCGGGCCGATCTCGATCATCTCCCCGCCGCCAAGCGCCGCGAGCTGGAACGGGTCGCCCGCGTCCTGTTCGATGAATTTGAGGATGCCGTCAAAACCAAGCTCTCCGACAAGCGCAAGGGCGGCCGCATCCTCAAGCTGATCCTGTTCGGCTCCTACGCGCGCGGCGATTGGGTCGAGGATCGCGCCAGCGGCTACATCTCCGACTATGACCTGCTCGTCGTCGTCAACTCCGAGACCTTCACCGATCTGCAAACATGGTGGGCCGTCGCCGACGATCATCTGGTGCGCGAGCTGACCGTCACCCGCCACCTCTCCACCCCCGTCAATTTCATCGTCCATTCGCTGATGGACGTGAACGACCAGCTCGCGCGCGGCCGTCCCTTCTTCGCCGACATAGCCCGCGATGGCATTGCCCTCTACGAAGCGCCAGGACAGGGCCTCGCCGTGCCGCGCCAGCTCGACGCGCAGGAACGCCACGCCGAAGCCCTGCGCCATCGCGACCATTGGTTCCCGCTCGCCGCGCACGCGCTCAAGCTCGCCCAGGACAGCATTGCCGACGGCGTGCCGCGCGATGCGGCGTTCATGCTCCACCAGGCCGTCGAGCGGGCTTACAATGCCGTGCTGCTCGTCCTGACGCTCTACGCGCCCAAATCGCACCGGCTCGGTATCCTGCGCTCGCTCGCCGAAAATCTCGATCCCCGGCTGATCGAAGCATGGCCGCGCGACACCCGCGCCGCCCGTCGCCATTTCGCGCAGTTGCAGCGCGCCTATGTCGAGGCCCGCTATTCCCACGCCTATGAAATCACCCCCGACGAACTGGCCTGGCTCGTCGAGCGCGTGAGGCATTTCCACACGATCGCCGCCGCGATCTGCGCCGAACATCTCGCCACGATCGACACCAAAAACGACCCAGGAGGATTGCCATGAAACCAGCCCTGTTCCTCACGCCCCTGCTCGGCCTCGCCGCCTGCACCCCCGCTGCGCCCGACCCTCGCGGTGTCGATCGCGACGAAACCGTGCTGACCGTCACCGGCACGGGGCGCGCCGAAGCCACCCCCGATCAGGCGTTGTTCACTGCCGGCCTGTCGAGCATCGCCGCCGACGCGCAGGCCGCCAGCGCCCGCAACGCGGAAACCATGAACAAGATCACCGCCGCGCTCGCCAGGCTCGACATTCCGGCGCGGGATATTCAGACCCGCAACCTCTCGGTCAACCGGATCGACTATGGCGCGAACAAGGGCCGCTATGAGGCCAGCAACAGCGTCGCCGTGCGGGTCCGCGACAACAAACGGGTGAGCGAAGCTCTCGCCGCCGTCACCGCTGCCGGGGCCAACATCGTCTCCGGCCCCAATCTCTCGGTCGCCGATCCCGAAAAGGCCAACCTCGGCGCTTATGGCACCGCCTACAAGGCCGCGCGCGCCAAGGCCGATGCCTATGCCGCCGCCGCCAACCTGCGCGTTACGCGCGTGCTGGCGATCAGCGATGGCGGCCAGGGCGGCTATATGCCGCAAATGGCCGACATGGAGGCCCGCATCGCCGCTCCCCCGACAGTCGTGCCACAGGCAGCGCCCCCGGTGATGGCGGGGACCAACATGAACATCGTGACCGTGCGGGTGGATTTCGCCCTGGCGGCGAAGTGATCCGGCATGGAATGGTTCCGCCAGCTCGGCCGCGCGATCCGCAACCTCGCCCGCCTCGCGCGCGAGCAACCGATTTGGGCGATCACGGCGCTGACCCTTAGCCCGCTCGCGCTCATCCGCCATCTGTTTCGCACCGCGATCCTGTTCCTGATCGTCGGCATCGTCCTGGCCGGCGGGATGCAATTCGTCCTCGCCTCCCTGCTCGGCCTGGCTCGCGATTCCAATCTCTACCAGCTCGGCATGATGCTGACGTTCCTCGTCATCATCCTGGTCACGCTGCGCGCCCTCTTCCAACCGCTGATCCTGCGCTATGGTGGCCCTGCCGGCGACGATACCCACGGCTCGGCCCGCTTCGCCACCGATCGCGAGACGCGCCCCCTCGCCCAAAATGGCGACGGCCTGCTGATCGGCCGCGACCGCAAATCGGGCAAGCCGCTGCGCTATGCCGGCCCCGCCCATCTGCTGACGATCGCGCCGACGCGCACCGGCAAGGGCGTGGGCACCATCATCCCCAACCTGCTCGACTATCCCGGCCCGGTCGTCTGCATCGACCCCAAGGGCGAGAACGCGCGTATCACCGCCCACTATCGCGCACGCTTCGGCCCGGTCCATGTCCTCGATCCCTTCGGCGTAACGGGCATGGTCGGGGCCGCGTTCAATCCATTGGATCGTATCGACCCTGCCGGCCTCGATCTCGCCGACGACTGCATGACGCTGGCCGACGCACTGGTCTATGACGCCCCCGGCGAAGCGGGCGAGGCGCATTGGAACGAGGAAGCCAAGGCGTTGATCGCCGGCCTGATCCTGCATATCGTTTGCCAGGAGCCGGCGGGCACACGAACCCTTGCCACGCTGCGCGACCGGCTCACCCTCGCTCCGCAAGCCTTCGCCGCCCAGCTCGAAGCCATGCAGGCGCAAGGCGGCCTCACCGCCCGCGCCGCCAATCGCCACCTCGGCAAGTCCGATCGCGAAGCCGCTGGCGTGCTGTCGGCCGCGCAGCGCCATACCCATTTTCTCGACAGCCCGCGCATGACGGCGGTGCTGGGGCACTCGGATTTCACGTTCGCCGATGTGAAGGCGCAGCCTACCAGCGTCTATCTGGTGCTGCCGCCCGATCGGCTCGCCACCTATGCGCGCTGGCTGCGCCTGATGCTCGCGCAAGGGCTGACCGATCTCGCGCGCGCGCCGGCCTCCCCTGCCCGCTCCGTCCTGTTCCTGCTCGATGAGTTCGCCGCCCTCGGCCGCCTCGAACCCGTCGAGCGCGCTATGGGCCTCATGGCCGGCTACGGCATCCAGCTCTGGCCGATCCTGCAAGACGTTCACCAGCTCCGCGCGCTCTACGAGCGCCGCGCCGGCACCTTCCTGTCGAACGCCGGCGTCTTGCAGATATTCGGCGTCAACGATCACGACAGCGCCAAGNCGCCGGCACCTTCCTGTCGAACGCCGGCGTCTTGCAGATATTCGGCGTCAACGATCACGACAGCGCCAAGCTCGTCTCCGATCTGCTCGGCCAGGAAACGGTCGTGTTCGAGAGCATGAGCCGCGCGATCGACGCGGAAGAGACCGGCATATCGTTCGGATCGCAGCATGTCGGCCGCCCCTTGCTCACGCCCGATGAGGTCCGCACGCTGCGCGAGGATTTGCAGCTCCTGTTCCTCGCGGGGCAACGGCCGATCGTCGCCGCCAAGCTACGCTATTTCGCCGATCGCGAGTTCGCGGGGAAGTTCGACAAGGTGTAGAGCGTTTAAACCGTCTCAAACACAAGGTATTTCGACCATGCCTAATGAACGATTTGAGGAATTTGCCGATCGATTCATGAAAAGCATCGGCGAGCCGGGCTGTGACCTACAAGCATTGGTCGATGAGCTGATAGAACTGCACGCTGTCGAGCGCGACGAATTTAACCGTGTCCGCCTGATAAGTATGCACATTGCGTTGACCAACATCGCTGCCGAAGGCTTGGCCAAGGCACAAGCCCCAGGCTCTCAGATCATCGGCTTTCTGGCCGATAACCTTTCGACTTACCATCTCATGCTCCGCCAGGAGAGTTTGGTTGACGGGCAGATCGACAAGGCCGTGCTTTTGCGCGTGACCGAACGCGAAATCACCGCTGGCCGCATGAAGGGCAACGATCCTCTCCGGGCATTTGCCGAAGGCGGCGAGTATATTCGCGACAATCCGATGGAGGGCCTTTTCCACGCTGATCCATCGGCCGACGACAAACCCGTCCTGAATTGAAGCGATAGCACCACGCGCCACAGGGCGCGAATGTATAGGCGTATACAAATATACAAGTTCGCCGTCTGTTCGGCCTGGGCGTTGTTTAGCGGACTTTCCGCGCCCTCCCCTGCCGGTTCTTAGCGTAGGATTCCGCCCTCTCCCGCAACGATGATCGGGCCAGGTTCGCGAAATCGTTGTCTGGCGCACAAATCTTGAAGCTCGCCGCGCCGATCGCGGCCGCTCGGACCCGATGTTGCCGTTTTTCAGCCCTAGCGTCCATAAAACGCACTTCCGTGTCGTCGCGCGCGATCGTGCGAGGATCTAGCTTCCAAAAAATCGGCCGCCTAGGAAGCCCGTAGAGCGGCATCGGGCGCTCGACCTCTCCAACCCTGCCGAACGCTCAGAATGACGCCCAGCGGCCCGGAAATCGCCCCTGCCGCGACGTTTCCGCCTCCCCTGCCCTCTCGGCTTGATCGCTGCCCTATCCGCCTGGCTTTTCTGGAAAGCCAATTGCGACGGTGCCGCTGGCGCTGTGGTCGCGGCAGGGGCGCAGCGTTTAAACGATCCCTAATCCAACAAAAAGCGTGCCGGCGAAGCCGGCTCATCATGGGGGATGCCGGGTGGGAGGATCGCAAAGCGATCCGGGGCGGCCGCAGGCCGCGAGCCGGCGGGGGCGAAGCCCCCAAGAGGCGGCGCTTTTCTTCCCTCTGACCGTGCTTCAAGCACTGCGCCAGTGAGTCGCGCTGCCTCTGTCCCGATTTCCGGGACAGGTTGTCCGATCTGGCGGGATGCTGGTGGGTGAAACCACGTCGCGGCAAAAGTTATCCACAGGGCGGCCTAGTGTTAATATATGGGTTAAAGAGTCGTGTTACGGGATTTTGGCGTCTCCGTAAGATACTGAATATAATAGTGAAATCGGCCATTTTTTGGCCTTGGGCGTCAACGGAACCCCGAATCCGGTGACTCCAGAACCCCGAATCTGCGTCAACGAAACCCCGAATCGTCGGCGAGCGTCAATGAAACCCCGAACTTTTTCGTTGCGTCAATGAAACCCCGAATCTACGGTGGCCGTCAATGAAACCCCGAATCGAGCCTGACCGTCAACGAAACCCCGAACTTCCGCTTGCCGTCAACGAAACCCCGAACGGCGCGGAGGGTCGCCCTCCCCTGTTGCCGGTTCGCTATCCCGATCCCGATCTGTTCATTTGCGATGTTCTCGACGCCATCCCCAAGGATGACATGGCCTCGATGGAGCATCCGATTTTCTCGCTCGCGACCAAGCCCGATCGGCGCGTGTTCCGCTACGAGCATAACGGCAACAAGCTCGAAATCGTCCCCAGCGTCAAAGGGCTGGCGACGATCCACGACAAGGATATTCTGATCTACTGCATCTCCCAGCTCATCGGGAAGATGAACCAGGGCGAGCGGCCGAGCCGCACCTTGCACCTCACGGCGCGCGATCTGCTAGTGTGGACCAACCGGCAAACCGATGGCGACGGCTATGACCGACTGCGGAGCGCGTTCGAGCGCCTGTCGGGGACGCGGATCACCACGAACATCAAGGCCGATGGCGAGGAAATCACCGAAGGGTTCGGCCTCATCAACGAATGGCGGATCGTGCGGCAAACCCGCTCCGGCCAAATGTCGGAAATCAAGGTCACGCTCTCCGATTGGCTGTTCAAGATGGTCGAGGGGCGCAGTGTCCTGACGCTGCACCGCGACTATTTCCGTCTCCGCAAGCCGCTCGAACGGCGCATCTACGAGCTGGCGCGCAAGCATTGCGGCGCGCAGGAAAAATGGTCGATCTCGGTCGAAACGCTACAGAAAAAGACTGGCGCGAGTAGCCATCTGCGCGTGTTCCGCTCGATGCTGCGCGATCTCGTCGCGCACGATCATCTGCCCGACTATGCCGTGGAAATGAACGGCGATACGGTCACGTTCCGCAATCGCGAGGCGCTGGATACGGTCGAGGCGATCGAGGCGGAACCCGAACGGCCCTATATCGACCCCGAAGGCTTCCACGACGCCAAGAGCGTTGCGCCTGGCTATGACGTGTATGCGCTCTATGACCAATGGGTGTCATGGTGGATCGACAGCGGACGGCCGGAACTGAAAAGCCCCCGCGCCGCCTTCATCGGCTTCTGCCGCAACAAGCACAAGACCGCCCCCTTGCGCTAGTATAGGCGTATACAGCTATACACCTATACTAGCTGGTGATGCGCCCCCTCCCCTTCTTCACGAACAGGTCGTCCAGCGCCTCGCCTAGCAGGCTTTGAACGGTCGTCCCTTCCTCGGCCGCGATGATACGAAGCTGGGTGCTGACCTCCGGGGGGAAATGCCCGCCAATCAGCTTGGTCCCCTGTCGGCCGCTCGCCGGGGCCTTGCGGGACGCGTCTGCCGGCTCGATCGCCGGCGCTGGGGTCGGGGCCGCGTCTCCATCCGCCTTGGCGCGGTTCAGCACCGCTTGCAGACTATTTCCGCCCTTCGCCATCACGCTGCCTTCGCCTGATTGTATAGGCGTATATCTGTATACTCGTATAGCCGCCGGACTTCGTCGGCCGCTGGCCCATGCGGCTCGAACTCCTGCACGGCCTGGCCTGCGGCTTGGGCGCGGAAAAAGGCTTTGCGGTTGCCGATCGTCACCGGGCAAACCGTCGCGCCCAGCTCCGCCACGGCCTGAATCGCATCGCCGGTTTCCTGACCTTGTGGGGGCACGAAGGTAAGGACCACGGCAAAGGCGCGGTCGAGCTGGCGCACAACGTCGAGCGTGTGCGTCATGCTCATGGTGTCGAATACGGCCGTCTTGGTCGGGATCAGGATGAAATCGGCTTGGCGCGCTGCCTCATAGGCCACGTCGCGCGCGACCGCCGCCCCGTCGATCACGACAAGATCGGTGCCGGCATCCTCGCAGGCTTTGAGCATGGCGGGCAGGCGCACCGGCTGAATCGACGCCACGGCGGGCGTGTCGAGCTGGCGCACGTCTTTCCAGAACGAGGCCGTCGCCTGCGGGTCCAGGTCGATGATCGCAGCGACCTTGCCGGCCTGCTCGGCCGCGACCGCCAGACAGGTGGCGAGCGTCGTTTTCCCGACGCCCCCTTTCTGTGAGAGAATGGCGAGAACCTTCATGCTACACTCCTACACGTATAGTCCTATACTTGTATACGCGGTGAACCGAGAGGGAAAGCCCTATCGTCGCTGAAATGACGATAGGGCGGCGCTGAATCTGAACTGACGAAAGCGCGGCGCATCATTCCTCCGGCTCGGCCTCGTCATCGTCCAGCGGCTCATGCTGCATCTGGCCGTGATCCTCGATCGGGCAAAGCGGCGCTCCGGCCAGCTCCAACCATTTGCGCGCGGTCCTGACGGTATAGCCGCACGTCGCGCACTCGCATTTGAGCATCCGGGTTTTCTGCTTCTTGGGCGCGGTCGACTCTCCATCCGTATCAAGGCGGGCATGGGGGAGGGGGCCGACGCTCTCCAAGATCGGCGCGATGGCCGCAAGGAACGCCTCGCCGGGGGTGGTGGCGCGCATCGGCCCGACTAGGCCCAGCCCAAGGGCGGCCCGTCGTCTAATCGCAGCTCATAGCGCAAGTCCTTTCTGATCTTTTTGCGTCGTATGCCGGGAGCACGGTCGTCTTCGCGGTCGATATGGTGTCGCCGCATGATGGGTCTCCACGGAGCGGACCTTCCAGTGTTTAAAGCGCACATGCTGAAGGGGAGCTTCGGCAATGCAACGGGTCGCTCGGAATGGTCCAACTCACGTCCTGGCAGGGACGCCTCGGGGTGCTCGGATCAGCGTGATCGAGCCGGTGAGGATATCAGGCGGCGGCAGTCCGATTGAACAACTCGCCGGATTTCAACATGGCGTGCATGATGACCGCCAACTTGCGGGCGACGGCGACGGCCGCGCGTTTGAAGCCGAGCTTCTCGCGAAGCTTGAGCCCCCATGTCCGCAGATCGCTGTCGGCGTATGTCCGCGTCAGGATCACTGTCGCCGCCTCATAGAGCACGGCTCGCAGATTTCCGTCGCCTCGTCGCGAGATGTGGCCGTCATAATCGACCTCGCCCGACTGGTATCGGCGGGTTGTAAGGCCGATCCAGGCACCAACCGAGCGCGACTTGGCAAAGTTCGTCGGATCTTCAATGGCGGTGGTGAAGGTGGTTGCCGTCACAACGCCGACGCCGGGGATCGACATCAGAAGCTGGCATGCCTGGCTATGACGGGCCGCCGCCGTGAGTTGGCGACCGAGCTCGGCCGCTTTCGTGCGCATGGCGCGCCACGCTTCCAGGATCGGGATGATGATGCGGGCCAGGGCGTCCTCGCCTTCGAGCAGCCGATGAACATTCTTCTCGAACACGCCGCCCTGGCCGCGAGGTACGACCAGACCGAACGTCTTCATGAGACCGCGTATCTGGTTGGAAAGGTCAGTCGTCACGCGGACCAGCTTGCTGCGCCCCGCCACCAGCGTGCGCATTAGCATGCTGTCATAGCCCTTCACCCGCACTTCGCGGAAGAAGCCGACTTCGGCAAGATGGGCCAGGCCATCAGCGTCATTTGCATCCGTCTTGTTCGGAGCCATGTCGAGGGCGGCCTTCGCATGCCGCGCGTCGATGCAGATCGCCGGCACGCCATGCCCGGTCAGCTCATGATAGAACCACACCGACAGCGGCCCGGTCTCGAACACAACGCGCTCGGCATCGGGCGCGCGCTTGCGGATCAGCTCCGCCAGCAGCGCCGGGTCCGACAGGCACTTGCCGCGCCAGATACGCTTGCCCGCTCGCCGGATGGAAACGGCCGTCTCTTTCAATGACACATCAAGACCGATATACTCACCCATGGTTGTTCTCCGTTCGATGCCTGGGCCCGGCGCCAGTCGTGAGCCCGTTTGTCCATCCTATCGGGGAACAACCACCTGTCTCCTGTCAGGCCATAAATCCTGAGCCTCCGGGTGACTCGCTCCCGCGATTACCCCATGTTTAAACGCCTTCCCATGCCCTGCCGGGATGCCGACTGCGGCATGGACCAGCTCATGCGCGAGGATGGCCGCGATCTGCGCCGGCATGGCGTCGGGCGCGTGCGCCAGGTCGGGCCGGATGAAGATTTCAAAATGGCCGTCCGCGCTCAAGCGATTATCCCAGCACTCGCCGATCGCCTTGGCCTTCGCGCCTCTGCTGGTGAAGCCGATCGCCACGCGCACGCGGTCGGGCAGGGGGGCGTCCAGCGCCTCGAACAGCGGAGCCATGCCCTGCGCCACCGCATTGAGCCAGCTTTCACGGGTTTGGTGGGTCATCGTCCTTACTCCCTTCAAATCGCCTGTCCGGCGATGGCCATGCCATCGGCCGGAACACGGACGCCCAAGAACGCCGGCGGGAGAGGGGGGCAGCGGGATTCGATGGGGGTGGAGCGGCCGCAGCGCAGCGAGGCACGGCCCCGTCTAATCCCGTTGCGGGGGAGAGAAGGCCGGGACCGGCTTTCCCCCACAAGGCAGACGACGCGCCGGCGAACGCCGGCACCTTGGCTAGCGAGATCCGCTTGCGATCTCGCCCCCGCCATGTGGGTCGTCACCTTGGGCCAAGACCGCTTGCGGGCTTGGGGAGCGCAGCGAGTAGGGCCACGGTGCCGCGCAGCGGCAGGCGCAAATCCCAGCCTCCGAACGCCCAAGGCGAAGGAGCTTGAATTAATGTCTCCGTTTTGATACACCCAGCCTCATGAAGCCGGTAGAGTGGTTGGGAAGTAGCAAGGCCGATGTTCGCGCCTTCCCCGAAGATGCGCGAACAGATGCCGGTTGGCAGCTTGAGCTTGTCCAACGCGGCGACGATCCCGACGACTGGAAGCCCATGAAAACCGTGGGGCAAGGCGTTCGGGAAATTCGCATCCGGGAAGCGTCGGGCGCGTTCCGGGTGATCTATCTGGCGACGTTGGAAGACCGGGTTCTGGTGCTTCATGCGTTCCAGAAAAAGACGCAGGCAACGGCAAAGAAAGACCTCGAACTCGCGGCGCAAAGGTTGAAACGATGGAAGGCGGAGCAATGACATCGGAAATCTATGAGAACGTGTGGGACGCGCTCGCTGATACCGAGCAGGAGGCCGCGAACCTGAAACTGCGCTCGTCCTTGCTGTATGAAATCCGCAAGGTGGTGCAGGGCTGGAATGTCTCACAGGACGAAGCGGGCAAGCGGCTTGGGCTGACACGGCCCCGGACCAATGATCTGCTGCGCGGCAAGCTGGCCAAGTTCTCCCTGGATGCGCTCGTCAACATTGCAGCGTCGGCCCATCTGCACGTCGAGTTGACGCTGAAAGAAGCGGCCTGAGCGACGGGCAAAATGGCAGGCCATCGCCCGTTTCGCGATCTTGTGGCTGATCGCATGAAGGATTGGAGTCCAGAGCGCCGCGCCCAGTATGAGGCGCGCAAGGCGCAGTTCGAGGCCGAAATGGCGGCGACGGCCGAGCTGACCGGCCAAGCCGCGACGCGCGCGGCGATCGAGGAACTGGAAGCGGGGAAGGGGGCACGCTTCCCCAGCGTCGATGCGCTTATGACGGATTTGCATGATGGCGATTGATCGGCCGCGCAAAGGGGAAACGGCTGCGGAGTTTTTCAGGCGGCGTTCCAAAGGCTCCACATTGGATGGTCTTGACCGCATCTTGGCCAAGGTGCCCGATCGGCCTCCCGAACCCGGCGACGAATTGCCCGAAGGCTGGACGCCCGATCGGCTCCGGGACAACCGGCTATGAGGGCGATTTTCATCCGCCACGGCCAAAGCACCGGCAACGCCGGCGTGCCCTGCGATGATCTCGGCGCGATCGAGCTGACGGAGCTGGGCCAGGAACAGGCGCGCGAAGTCGCGGCGAGCTGGACGCAAGCGCCCGCGCTCATCGTCACGTCGCCCTATACGCGCACCCGGCAGACGGCCGCGCCGACGATCGCGCGCTTTCCCGGCGTGCCGGTCGAAGTGTGGCCGATCGAAGAGTTCACCTATCTGCAACCGGCGCGCTGGAACGGCACGCGCAGCGCGGAGCGGATGCCGCACCTCGAACGCTATTGGAGCGCGGCCGATCCTGATTATTGCGACGGGGAAGGGGCGGAGAGCTTCGCCACCCTGCTACGGCGCTGCGAGGCCGCGCTGGCGCGGCTCGCCGCCATGCCGGCTGCATCGCTGGTCTATGTGTTCGGGCATGGGCAGTTCATCCAGGCCGCGCGCGCGATCGTCGCTGACGCCCATCTGGACGAACGGGCCAAGATGCGGGCGTTCTGGCGCAAGGGCGAGCCGCCCGCGATCGCCAACGCGCAGCGGGTAGGATTTCATTGGGAAGGTGGCCGCTGGTCCTGTGCGCCGGCGCTGGCCGGCACGGCCTAAAACTGCGCGGAAAGCCGGGGCCACAAAGCCTGAAAATCTGCTTGCAGCGTCGCCCAGCTCGCGGAGTCCAGAAACTCGCCCTGGTCGTTATCTTCAAGCCGGTGATATTGCATGACGGCCGCCTCGGCTTCGGCCTGGTGCGCCGCAAGCCATGCCTCCATCTCGCGCACGATCTCATGCTGTTCCGGCCTCAACAGCTTCGGATTGACGTAGGTTCGCACAACGAAATTCGTCGGGGTGGGGTAAAAGACGGTGTGATTCCGCATACAATATTGGGTCCGTCCCCGCAAAGGGGCGGAATGCGACATAGGAATTCTGGCAAGGTATTGAGTTGCTGATAAATTCCCTCATTTTCATTCCCCCATTTACGGCCTGGTTTCAGAGGCCCTGTTTCAGGGGGAGGATACCGAAGCTGTCTGCAAGCTTCTTGTCGGAGAAATCGTATTCGCCCAGCATGTTGATGTGCGCCCAGGATTGCGGCGAATGGGCCTTGATACTCTGCATCATTTCGGCGTGCGTTTCGGGATCGGCGGCGCGTAGCCTGGTTTCGAGATAGAGATAATTCCAGCAGATGATGGCGTTCTTGATCAGGCGGTTGCAGGCTTCGGCTACCTGCTGATCCTCCTGGACGGTAAAGATGAACTCACGCGGACTGCCGACGGCCACCGCTCGGGTAAACCGGTTGGCCAGTTCGACCTTGTTGAGCATGGCTTCGATATCCATTCGCAGTTCGACGCCATCGATGTAGCGCAGGATGAACAGGGTTTTGACGATGCGTCCGAAAGCTTTGAGGGCGGTGTAAAGACTGTTCTGCCTGGAATATGAATTGAGCCGCCGGAATATATCCGACGCCGTGGTTTCCTTGAGCCTGATGGTGACCATGAGCCGGAGAATTTCGTCCCAGTGGGTACGGATGATGTTTTCGTCAACATATTTGTCGGGTTGGACGGCCCAGTTCTTCCGATTTTCGTGCGTCATGGACCTGAAGCCATACAGGGTTTGATGCTTCAGGCCCTTGATCCTGGGGGCATAGGCAATGTCGATGAGATAGGTGGCGCCGAAGATCGCTTCGGAATAGCCATGGGTGTCCGTCGAATGGATCGTCGATTTCACCACGTCGTTGTGCATCAGACCGTCGATGACGTAGGCGCTGTCGCGTTCGGCGGCGCTGAAGACGGTGGAATACCAGAGCAAGATCTTGTCGCTGACATAGGTGTAGGCGCTGCTTCCCTGACCTTTCCCAAAATATTTGAAGGAATGGCTGGCATCGAGGCTATCGCCGGTTACCTCGAACTTCTGGCCGTCACTGGCCGTGTGGGTCTCACCGGCATGGCGCCGGTAGATTTCCGGGAGATCGAGGCTGTCCATGAGGGCGAGGATGCGATCGTTGGCAGCAACAAGATTTTCGCGGGAGAAGTGCCAGTTGACGGCGTGATCCAGAGCGTCCTCCTTGATCGCACCGGATATTCGGGCCATTTTCCGCAGGCCGATCCCGCATCCCAGGCCAATGACGCCGGCCAGGAGAACGGCGGTCGAAACCGGGCGGGCGTATTGCTGGCGCAGATGCGACAGGCTGTCGGCAAAACCGCTAGCGACGTTGACCGTGTTGAGGATCTCGGAGAGCGGCACATAGTGCCGTTGCGGAAAGAGCCTGGAAAGGGCAGTCGTCTCGATCTCCTCCTGCTTGGGCGTGTTGAGCTTGATGTGGCCGGCAGCCGCGACCGTCGCATGAAGGTTTCTGCCGTCTGCGATATTGCTGTTGGTGAGGAGAAACTGGTCGCTCAGGGCTTGCTTCAACGTCGCAAGCACGGCGTTCGGGTCCGAGAAACGCGCCATTCCGGCGCGTTCCAGTAATTGCTCACGATCGCGCTGCCAGCGCTCTGTCCCGATCAGATAGCTATCCAGGGGCTGATATCTGTGAGATTGGGGCAGGTTTACACCGCCGGCTTTGATCGCCCTGGCGACGTGCTGGAACAGCATGACCTTATAAAGCGACGGCCTGAATTCCGCGCCACTTCCCACGGCCTTGCGCTCGTCGGGATCGAGAAAGCCTGATGGCGCCGATCGCGTCACCTGGCCATCGGCCTTGCGGAAATGCACCAGCGCCGCCAGCAGCGGCTTGATATGTGTTTCCGTCTGGAAGGACAGAGACTTCATGACACCCGACACCTGGTTTTGCAGGCGTCGGGATCTGGCTTCAAGAATGTCGTAATAGCGGGCGTCCTCGTTCTGCGATACGCTCGCGTCATCCTTCATGTCTTTCAGAATGGCATCGGACAACACTGGCGCCGCATCGACCGGGAACAGCAAGAGATGCAGGCTCTGCAGCTTGTCAGCGTCTGTGAGGTCGTCGGCTTCGAACACACCGCGCAGGGTGGCCATGGCCGATTGGAAATGATCTTCGAAAGCCTGTATCTGGGCCCGGAGCTTTGCGGCCTGAGACTTTCTCTCGACATAGCACCAGTCCTTGAACTCGCGGCTTGCCGCAGTCTCGGTAGCCTTAACGGAGCTGAGTAGCGTGGCCACCAGATTGTCCTGCAGCGAGAAGTATTGATGGACGACGAAGGCGATGAGGTGAAGATAGCGGTCTGCCGGCTTTCGACGCCGCAGATCGTGGGGATCCGATTTCATGACGGCAAGCGCGTAATTGCGGGCGCTGCTTCGATCCCAACCCAGGGCCGTAATGACCGGTTCGAGCTTGTGAAACAGGTCGGAGAGCTCCGTGTGATTGGCCAGCCTGTCCTTGACCGAACGGGGACGAACGGATTGTGAATTCTGCTTGAGGGCCGCCAGACGGCTCCGCGCGATCCCGTCTGTTTCCTCACCATCACCCAGAAGCAGGTCGAGTTCCCGGCCGAGTGCCGGTGGCAGGTGGGCATCGACCAGAGCCATCTCGCGCGTTCTGGACCGCCCGATCGCCAACAGGATCAAATCCTGCAGGCGCCGGTAGCCCGGCAAGGCAATCCGATTTGTCAGCAGATGGTCGACGGCAGCCTGGAAGATAACCTTCGGTTTCTCGTGAGCCCTGACCTTCTGGTCGATCATGAGAGACAGATGCGCTTCACCATCGCCACCGAGCGTCCGGAAACCGGCCAGGCGCTCTATTATCCGCTCGTGGCGTTGACGTGTCCGGTCGGGATAGGCGGCGGGTGCAAACATTCCCGCGTCATGCCCCAGCCGACTGGAGACATGTGCAATGTCGTTGTCGTGGAATGTTTCGGGGGCAAAGCAGCGCCGGCCATGACGGAAGTAGCCGGCATTTAAACAGAACCCGACCTGGTGGGCTGGATCCCGCAGTCGCTCGATCTCTTTTTGAAAGCCGAGTGGCAAATCGAAGGCAGCCTTGCGCTGGGCAGCGTTCATCCGGGGCGGTGTGTCGAAAGCGTTCTGTTCGCCGGGCGAGAGAATTTGCATGCGTGGCATAAGCTGCGTCTCTTTTCGTTTTGGATAGGGTTTGCTATCCTTTATCTGTGAGACGGGATATGATACAAAATCGATCATGCTGGCGGGCTGTTTCGCCAGCGTCACACAAACGACCGTCTGTGAAACACTCATGAAGCTCGGATATGCGCGGATTTCCAAAGCAGACGGCTCGCAGACCCTCGACCTTCAGATGGATGCGCTCACGGCGGCCGATGTCACTCCCGACCACGTCTACAAGGACGAAGCGTCTGGAAAGCGGGATGATCGTCCGGGGCTGGAAGCCTGCCTGAAAGCGCTACGGCCAGGCGACACACTTTATATATGGAAGCTTGACCGGCTGGGACGCGATCTCAAGCATTTGGTCACGACCGTACGCAGTCTGTCTGAACGAGGCGTCGGGCTTTGCGTCCTCACCGGCCAGGGCGCCGATATAGACACCACCACATCAAGCGGCAAACTGATATTCGGGATATTCGCGGCACTGGCCGAGTTCGAGGGCGATCTCATTCGCGAACGCACAATGGCGGGTCTCGCCGCTGCCCGCGCACGCGGACGTAAAGGCGGCCGCCAATTCGAGCTGACCAAAAACCAGATCCGCCTGGCCCAGTCTGCGATGGCCAATCGCGACACGAATATCGCTGACCTATGCCGTGAACTCGGCATTAGCCGCGCGACGCTCTATCGCTACGTCGGACCGAACGGCCAGTTGCGCGATCATGCAAAGCGGGTCCTCAAAGTCGCGTCCGGCACTCCGAATGCCCTCAGTGCTTGACCGAAATTCCTATGTCGCGTTCGGTACTTTTGCGGGGATGGACCCAATATTTGTTGAAGGTCACATGGCCGCCTGAATTGTCGATCTTTGGTTCGGCCTGGAAGCGACCGAGTAGCAGGCCGCCGGCGAACGGTATGGCGAGCGGCGATCCGTTCGCCTGCCCCCCGGTCGCGCGCACGGCCAAGGCCGGCAGGATATAGGTTGTCGCCAGTCGCCGCGCGATCGAGCGCACCGCCGCGTCATGTTGGCCCCTGTGCATTATCAGGACACGGATTCACGGTAGCGGTTTGATGAGCAGCGGCATGAGGCCGTTGGCGTCGA
>NZ_JCATID010000039.1:0-36084 GCF_059693745.1 Sphingobium sp. WR1
CAATGGACAGGCTCATCGCCTGCAAACCATTGAAACTACGGTATAAGACACGAATTGGTGTTGAGATATGTTAAATAATCCAATACCTTAGATTGATTTGGATATCATGACGGGCGGTTGATTGCAAATCGCCGCGGTTATGAGACGAGCTACATCCGGCAAGATGGCCTGATTATTTTCCTGGCTTGCAGCCGCTGGGCAGACTGGCACGCTCGATCGCCAGTTGCCGCATTCCTTCATAGTCCTGACCCCATAGCCCGCGGCGGTCACGGGCGGCGCTTTGCATCAGCTTCACATAGGCGCCACCGGAGTATCGCCGGTAATCGACAGCATAGCCCTGTGCGACCATAGTGGCAGCGAGGCTCGCCCCGTTCGCCTTGAACCGGCAGGAAAGATTCAAGCGACCATAGCTGGTCGCAGGGCTGCGACATTGCTTCTCGCGCTGCAGGGCGACATCGAAAAGGCTCGTCGCGCATTCGACACCGCCGTCGCGGTCGATCAGGCCCTGCAAGGTGAGCGTGGAAGCCCGCTTGAGAGGCAGCCGGTCGTCATCGGGCGCATCTATGCCGACTATCCGCACCAGCGAGCCGGAGACGTCTAGCGTGTCGCCGTCTATGACCCTGGGAGCCGCATCGTTGAGGCGAAGCGAAACAATGCTGGCCGCCCGCTCCTTCTGCTGCGCGAGAGCATAGACGGACACCGCAGCAAACATGACGGCCATCAGAATCCGTTGATGGTTCGGCAAGCCAGGAAACAGCTTCATTGCGCGCGGATCTCGCGCAGAAGATCATTCCAGTCGCCATCGTTGGGCGGAAGTTTGACGACGAGTTGGCGACCATTGCCCTTCATATGGGGTTCGGCTCGCTTGATAGCGCGCGCCGCCTCGATCCCGTGCTGACTGTAGATGATGACCTTGCGGATGCTCTCCGGAATGGTCACGGTCTGATACCGTTCGATGCCAAGGACAGGCCAGACATAGGTTTCCGGGGCCAGCATGTTCATGACGCTTGCCGCTTCCTCGACCCCTTCAGCCAAACGCAGGATGCCGTCGCTAGGAATGCCACCCCAGCGCACGGCGCCGCCACCGGGATTGCCGAGCATGCGCTTGGGCTTAGGCACGTCGGCTTTGTCGAGACCATCGGCGCGCAGGAAAGTCCGATGAATTGCAACAACCCCGCCGTCTTCCTCCACGGGCACGATCAGAGCAGGCGCAAACGCTTTCTCTTCTCCTGCGCCGAGCTGGCAGCGCGCATCGTACCGAGCATTGACCCCGACAGGGATAATCGCGCGGGCACGCATATATTGCTCAGCCAGACTGCCCGCGAAGGGATCAGCAAAGCGCCAGATTGAGACCGCGAGTTTGTTGAAATCCCCTTTTCCGCCTTCATGGCGCTGACCGGGATCATGATCGTGCACCGGAGCGAAACGCCCCTTTCGCATTGCCTCGACAATGGCGTCAGACGTGCAGCCAGCAAAACAATGGAAAAGCACCGCGCGGCTGCCGACCCGCACGGAAAGGCTTGGATCGCCATCAGCATGGGCCGGGCATCGACACATCGCGTAATCGCCATGCCATTTGCCGCCGAGCTGGCGCACGATGCGGTCTGCATCGCGCGCAACGGCGTCGGGATCGCGTCCGCTCACTGGACCTCCTCTCACTTGCCACTTACCCTATGGCTAACGGAAGCAACGATTAATCACCAGTGAAAATGATAGAAATCGCTACACGGGGGAAAATGGAACTCGAACTGATCCTAGAGCGCGAGCTGACCTCTCACCGACCAGTCGCCGGGACCATCACCGACGTTCAGTTGCATCAGCGCGACGACGACGGCAAGTGGTACATCAATGTTCGCGTAAGCTGGCGCGGATCGACCCCCTATCATGTTGCGCTCTACGACAAGAAGAGAATTCGTTTATATTCAAAGGTTTCTTCTGCCATTCGGCATGTCGTTACGGCTTATCGTTATAGTTTGGTGATTGGCGTCAACCCATCCCCTCTATGGAACGACCCATCCCGTTTCTGACACAAAACTGTCGGCCAAACGGTGAACAGCACTTATTGCGAGTCCTTCGCAGTCTAGGCAGAGTCGAAAAAGCGATTTAAGGTGTTTTCCCAAGAGAGGTGAAAACATGCGAAATCGCTTGTCCATACCGATGGCCGCATCCGCTTTGATGCTGTCTTCGGCAACACCGTCCCCAGCCATGGCCTCTGACGGGACATGGGCTTGCGAAGTCCTGCTGTGCGCGAGCAATCCGGGTGGCTGGATGCAATATGCGCAGTGCGTCCCACCTATCCGCAAATTGCTGCGCAGTCTGGCGTTAGGGGGCGGCTTCCCGACTTGTAGCGCGGGTGGCGTTTCTGCCGCGAAATACACGAAGCCAAAAAATGGTCGCCCCGGCTTTGTCGTCATGACGATGCAAGACGGGAGCAGGAACACCTACACGGTTCCCAGCGAGACCGACATTACAGCAGCGGAAGCCAGCGCCATCCCTGGGGGTCCGCAATAATGCAGTTCACCACGGCAGCGATCCTCGGCCTCGCGTCGCAATGTGCATCAGGCGTGGCCCCGTCCACGATCGTTGCCGTGGTCCATACTGAGAGCAAGGGCTATCAGTTCGCCCTGAACGTCAACGGGGTCGCCCGCCAGCCCGCCCGTCCGACCAATGCCGTCGACGCAGCGCGGGTCGCCCGCGCGTATATCGCGCAGGGTTACTCCGTGGATCTCGGCCTGGGCCAAATTAATTCGAACAACATGGCTGCGTTGGGCCTGACATGGGGCAATGTGTTCGATCCTTGCACGAATATCGGCGCCGCTGGGAAGGTATTGGCGGCCAACTATCATCAGGTCCGCGACGGAAAGTTGCCGCAAGAGGCGCTCCGGATCGCGCTGTCCATGTATAATACCGGCTCCACGACGAGAGGATTTCGCAACGGCTATGTCGGCCGTGTGCTGAGCAACGCCGGCGTAGCGGACGGTATCTCACCCGTCGCCTATAGCCCGACGGCTCCCGATGTTCAGACCAAGCCGCCCCGCACGATGCTGGCCGATTTGGTCGCCGAAAACATGCCCGATCGCAATCCAACGCAAACGGCATCACCCCCACCCCCGGCTTGGGATGTGTTCTCCCGAGCCGCTTACGACCGTGCGCGCAACGCGGAAACAGGAGGAAGCTGATGAACTATCTCGCGTTAAGGGATGCCCCCACATTGTCTGTGCGATCCACAATCCAGCGTATCGTAAGGACGGCGTCGCCTCGCCAGCGTAGAGCGGCAACGATTGCCGCCACGGTCGCGATCGCCGGCATTGCCGCTATGGCGACACCGGACCCTGCCTATGCTCAATCCGCCAATTTGGAGGGCTTCGCCAATAATGTGTTGGGCTTGCTCAGCAACGGCCTGCTGCGCGCTCTGGCGGTAATCGCCGTCATCATTGCAGGCGCGGGATGGCTGATGGGCAGGGTGAATACCGGCGCGCTGGTGACGGTCATCATCGGTATCGCAATCATCTTCTCCGCACCGTGGATCGTGGATCAAATCGCAGGCTCGGCCTGATGACCTCGCGGCCCGATCCCGGATCGGGCCGCAGCAAGGGAGGCGGCTATGGCCGACGACAGAGAAGATATAGCGCGCAATACGCTGTTCCTTGCCGTGACGCGGCCTGCCCTCTGGGCGGGCATTCCGATTGAAGCGGCCGTGCCTATCCTGCTGGTCTCGGCGATCGTCCTGATCGGGACCAACAACCCGATCTATGCGCTCGTCACGGCAGGGGTCTGCTATGGCTTGGCCCGGCTTGTCGTGCGTCAGGACGTCAACGCCTTTCGGCTGATGTTCCTCTTCTTCCGCACCAAGGCAGCGAACCGCAACCGCACCTTCTGGGGCGGATCGAGTTACACCCCCCTCCCCCTCAAGGGCATAGCTCGCAAGGGGTTCGGGCGGCGTGGCTAAGATGGACCGCCTCTCAGCCCAAGTGCCCTTGAAAGTGGCACTCAAGGAAGTCCTTCCGACGAAGTTCCTCCCTTATGCGCGTCACATCAACGAGGAGATGATCGTTCTCGATTCCGGCGCGATCATGCTCACTTTCGAGTTACAGGGTCGCGCATTCGAGACTGCCGACGTCCGCGACCTCAATGACTGGCATTCCAAGCTCAACGGGATGCTGCGCAACCTGCATGATGATCGGCTTTCAGTCTGGTCACATCTGGTCAGGGCGCGGGTAGAGCAATATCCTGGCGGCAATTTCAGGTCGAAGTTTGCCCGCGATCTCGACGCTGCCTATTTCACGCGCGTCAATCAGGAGCGGATGTTCATCAACCGCTTCTTCGTCACCATCCTTGCGCGGCCCGCTGTGCATGGTGCTGATAGGCTGATCCATCTCTTCCGTTCCAAGGCCAAGATCCAATCCGCCGCCGATGCGGTGGATGACGATCTGATCGAGTTCCTTGAGGATAAGGCGCGCGATTTTGAAAAGCTGATGGCTCGCTGCGAGCCGCGCCGTCTCGCGATCTATGGGCATAACGGCCTGAAATTCTCTGAACCCCTCGAAGTCGCGGAAATGGTGATGACGGGACGCCATCGGCGCGTGCCGATCATCCGTGGTCATCTGGGCAGCGCCCTATATCGGCAACGGGTCATATTCGGCGGCGAGACAGTGGAAGTGCGCGACGCCGATCGCAGCTCCTTCGGGGGCGTGTTCGGCATCCGGGAATATCCAGCATTCACGACGCCCCGGCAGTTTCAATCCCTCCTGGCCGTGGATTTCGGCTTCGTTCTCACACAGTCCTTCACCTTTTTAAGCCGCGCCACGGCGGCCGAGCGGTTCCGCCTGCGGCAGCGGCAGATGGAGAATGCCGACGATCGGGCAATCAGCCAGATGCATGATCTGGTCGATGCCGCTGACGATCTCATGTCGAACCGCTTCGTACTGGGCGACCATCATTTCACGCTCGCAGTATATGGCGGGAGCCTCAAATCCCTCCGCGATCATATGTCGATCGCGCGCGCGGCCCTCGCCGATACGGGGATGGTGGCTGCGCGCGAGGGGGCGGCCTTGGAAGCGGCATATTGGAGCCAGCTCGTCGGCAATTTTGCGTGGCGCGCACGGCCAGCACCGATCACATCGCTCAATTTCGCGGCCTTCGCGCCGTTTCATACCTATCCCGCAGGGAGAGCCACCGACAATCATTGGGGGGATGCCATTGCACTCCTCAAGACAAGTGCTCGAAGCCCATATTTCTTCAGCTTCCACAAGCGGGATGTCGGCCACACGATGGTCATCGGTCCTACGGGCGGCGGAAAGACGGTCCTGCTGAACTTCCTGATGGCTCAGGCTGAAAAGACCGGCGCACGGCAGATATTCATCGACAAGGATCGGGGCGCTCAGATTTTCGTGCTGGCCAGCGGCGGCACCTATCTGACGTTGGCCAATGGCACACCCACCGGCTTCGCACCGTTGAAGGCCCTTGCCGATACGCCAGAGGACCGTGCCTGGCTGTCGCTCTGGGTTCGTCAGCTCGTCCGCGCCGAAGGTCGACCGATCTCGGTACAGGAAGAGAGGCGCATCGATGATGGCATTGCCGCCGTCATGAAATTGCCCTCAGCCGCGCGATCCCTCGATGCGCTACGCACGATGCTCGGCATGGCCGATGAAGGCGGTGTGGGGGCGAGGTTGGAGAAATGGACATCGCGCGGCGCGCTGGGGTGGGCGTTCGACAACGCAGAAGATGAAATGGCGCTCGATGCACGTTTCATCGGCTTCGACATGACGGATTTCCTCGACAATGCCGATATCCGCGCGCCCCTGATGCTCTATCTGTTTCACCGGATCGACAAGATGTTGACCGGCGACCGCACGATGATCGTGATAGACGAGTTCTGGAAAGCGCTCGGTGACAACGCATTTCGCAGCTTCGCCCAGGACGGGTTGAAGACATACCGCAAGCGCAATGCTCTGATGGTGTTCGCCACCCAATCTCCCGGCGACGCGCTCAAAAGCGACATCAGCCATTCGATTCTGGAGCAGGTGGCAACCAAGATCATGCTGCCCAACCCGAACGGGCAGCGCCGCGATTATATCGATGGCTTCTCCATGACCGAAGCCGAATTTGCGCTGATTCGCGAGGAGCTGTCTCCAGAGTCGCATAAGTTCCTGGTGAAACAGGGTCATGATTCCGTCGTCGTGGAACTGGACCTGACCGGCCTCGACAATGAACTGGCTGTCCTGTCGGGCCGCGCGGAAACCACCGCTGTCGCGTGTGACGTGATCGCAGAACACGGACGCGATCCTGCTGTCTGGCTCCCGATCTTCCACAACCGCCGACGTTCAAGTTGAAAGGAGAAGTCACATGACGGCTAGGAAACTTCGCTACATCGTGATGGGAGCCTCGCTGGTGGCGTGCATGGGTTCCGCACACGCGCAGGGTATCCCTGTGACTGACACGCGCAGCTTGTTCCAGCAACTTGAGCAGGTTCGCCAAGGCGTTTCGATGCTCGCGCAGGGGGCCGACCAGCTTCAGCAGGCCCGCGATCTCTATCGAGACTTGAACAAGGCAACGGATATCGGGCGGGTTGCGGATAGCCTCCGCACCGACGCCATGCGCGAATTGAACGTGTCCTCGGGAAGTCTCGATGGATACGCCAACGGCGACCTCAACGTGATCGGCCGCCTTCGCGGGCGCTCCGACAGCGTTTTTCAGGGGCTGATGGGGCAACTGTCCCCAGACACTCCAGAAAGCGCGCGGGCAAACTACGAGATTGGTGCCCGCCAAGCCGCCGTCACCGCGGGCTTGGCCGGGTCCGTAGGAGATTCCGTTACGAGCCGTCGCGAGGGTTTGGAGGAACTACGTTCGCGACTAGCCAGCTCCAATTCTGCCGCCGAGCGCGCGGACATGACCGCTCGCCTCCAATTGGAACAGGCGCAGATGTCGAACGATATGATGGCCCTGCAGGCCGTCGAATTACAGCGCCGCGCTAAGGCTGAGGCCGAGTATCAAGGATATCTAACGCTCCAGCAGCGCGAGAGTGCGAAATTCCGGCGCCAGATGGGCATCGACTGATGCGGGCCACAAATTTCATCTTCGTAACCCTCGTCGCTCTATCCGCCTGTTCGCCGTCGGAAAAGACGCAGACAGGGGAAGGGCTTCGATCCGACATTCCTCTCCGGAGCGTCGATTTCTTTATGAAGAATGACGCTGATCGGACCGAGATGGAGGCCGTTTGCACTGCTTGGAAGGGTTCACAACGACCGATCACAAGTTGGCCTGCTGTTGTGACCGAGAATTGCAACAATGCAGATACCGCCAAGTATCAACTAATCCAAAAGCGTGAACGCGAAAAATTCAAAAAGCAGATGGGCATTTAATGCTGGGATAGGGCGGCAGACCAATGGATTTCCCGATCTTCGAAAACATGATGAATTCAGTGGATGGCGCTCTTGCGGGCATCATTGCTCTGTATTCCTCGGTGATCGGCATCATTTCTGGTCCGCTCCGGGTCGGCGTCACCATTTACATCATCCTGCTGGGAGGCGCGATTCTCAGGGGAGCGGTTCAGTATCCTGCTCGTGAATTCGTTTATCGCACCCTGAAGCTCGCAGCGCTCACATGGGCCGTCAGCTCGCTGTACGGCTCGTCGGTCGGTCTCTTCACGATGAACGGACTTCCGGGGCAATTTGCAAATGCTCTTGGCGGCGCAGATGTCGGGGGCCTCGGCGGCTACTTCGATACATTGCTCCAAGGCGCCGCACGAGCCATCGCGAAAATTACTGAGATAGTAGATCAACATACGCAGGAAGCTGGAAAGAACCTCGTCGGCATCCCTAATAATTTCGTAGAAATCATACTCGCAGCTATCGCCAATCTGGTTATCCTAATCGTCGCGCTCCTGTCTTGCGCGCTAGGCTTCACCATTTGCGCCTTCGCACTTTTTGCGCTCGCGCTGTTAGCAGTCGTCGGGCCACTCTTCGTCGCAGCTCTTCTTTTCGATTCTACGCGGGGCTGGTTTTTCGCATGGCTAGGGTCCGCCATCAGCTACATCATGCTTGTTGTATTCGCGCTGCTGGTCACGCTGTTCATATCGCAAACGACGGATACCTTCATCAACGCAATCACCAATGATGACAGCGTTCTCGTCGCGACGTTCAAAGCACTGTCTTTCTACGTCCTGGGCTTCTTCTTCTTCCTGCAAATCCCAAGCCTCGCGTCAGGTCTGGGAGGGGGTGGCCCTGCCTTGGCCGCACAATTTGCCAACGCCGTTACTGGAAACCTAGCCCCAATCGCTGGCCGCACCATGGCCGGTGCGCCCCTTAGCGGCGCGCGCGCGGTCGGCGCTGGCGCGCGTCGATTGGGTGGAGGGAGCGGCGGTGGGACCGGCGGAACCCTGACGCGGACGAGATAGGAGAAACGCCATGAAATATGCAAAGGCGCTTGCGCCAATAGCCCTTTTCGCACTTTCAACACCAACGCCGGTTCTCGCGGCCAAGGAAGCCAAGGTTCCGCGTTGCAACGGGCAATCGAAGCGACCTGCTAATCCCTATGGGACCATTCTCCCGACCCTGCCCGCCCGTAGTCCGTCAGGGTCGGCGTCTCAACCCACGCAACTCTTTCCATCGTCTGCTGCGCCGGGAGCCAATGGCCCTGCGTCGCGAGATGATAGCGGCGTGCCGCCGATCAGCGCAGCTTCGCCACCTCCTGCCAACAACGCGGCTTCCCAGCCCGTTTATGCGAGCTGTTGACAATGGCGATCGGGGTCAAGGACAGCGCTGAGGATCTGAAGGCATATTTTGCCGAAGCCCAAAGTTGGGATCGGGAACGCTTCGTTGCGGCAGATCGGTCGAAGCGCCTCGCATGGATTGTTGCCGGCGGCGCCAGCGTCATAGCCGTGGTCGGTGTCGCCTCGGTGGCGATGCTATCGCCGCTCAAGACCGTGGTGCCCTATGTCGTCACCGTCGATCGATCCACGGGCGCGACCGAAGTGACCCAGCAGCTCCGGGGTGACAAGGCCATCACCTATGACGAAGCGGTGCGGAAATACTTCCTCGCCAGCTATGTCAGGGCGCGCGAGGGCTGGATTCCGCAGGCACGCCAAGAGTTTTTCAATCAGGTTCTCGCGCTCTCGGCACCGGAGGAACAGCGCCGTTGGATCACCTTCTACAAGAAGGATAATCCGGACTCTCCACAGAACCAGCTCACCGCCAGCGACACGGTGTTCGTTGCAGTGAGGGCCGTATCCTTCATCTCGGCGAATGTCGCCCAGGTGCGCTTCACAAAACGGCTTGAACGCGATGGTCAGGCCACTGAGACCCCGGCCATCGCGACCATCACATTCGACGTACTTTCAAAACCGGAATCGGAAGCGGGGCGCTACGCCAATCCGCTCGGCTTTCAGGTCAAATCCTATCGCGCGGACGTGGAAGTAGGTGGAAAATGAGGCATCTTCACATACTCGGCGCTGCGATCATGGCAGCGGCGCTTCCGTCGGCCGCCAGCGCCGAAAACACCCCTCGCCCCGTCACCGCCGATCATCGGGTCCGGGAAGTCAGCTACAGTGACCAGAATGTCATCGCGATCCGGAGCGCCTTCAGGACCGCGACACAGATCGAGTTCGCGCAGGGCGAGGTCATCAAGTTCGTGGCCATGGGCGATACCGTGTCATGGGAAGTCGCGCCCGCTGAAAACTCTCTGTTCATCAAACCGCGTGAGCGAGCGGGCGGAACCAACCTCATCGTGGTGACGGACTATGCGGGCCAGAAGCGCAATTACACCTTTGCCCTGTCGGCAGTTGCTAACGGTCGCGCTACGGAGACATTCTACAAGGTTCGCATCCGTTACCCGGAACAGGAGGCGGCCGCCCTTCGCGAAGCGGCTGCTCGCCGCCAGCTCGCCCAAGTCCTCGCGCAGCAGAACGGTGCCATCAAGGCGGCATTGGACCTGGGCGTTCTGGAAGGCACCCGCAATCTCAATTACACCGTGCAGGGGTCATCCGAGATTCAGCCGTCAGAAGTTAGCGACAATGGACAATTTACGGTCCTGCGCTTTCCCAATCAGCGCGAAATCCCTGCCATCTTCACGGTAAATCCCGATGGCAGTGAGGCCACCGCATCCTTCGATGTCAGGGACGAATTCGTCGTGATCCACGGCGTCTTCCGCGAATTGCGACTGCGCCGGGGCAAGGTGGTCCTGTGCATCTACAACGAAAAGCCGAACTTTTACGGCCGCGATCCGAAGACGGACACAGCCTCCGAAGTGGTGGAACGGCAGACGGAGGATTGATGTGAGCGATAAAAGATTTGACGTCGATGCCACCCCGGACATGGACGAAATCGATCGCGAAGCGCCCGCGGTTGATCGGCCTAACCGCATCCCCTCCCTCAAGACGTTTCAATGGGACACTAAAAAGATGATCGTGGCGGGCGCCCTGGGCGGCTCGCTGCTGTTCGCAGCCCTGACGATCGCTGCCGGCGTAGGCGGAAACAACAAGATGCCGGACGTGAAACCGAAGCCACCCGCGCCGGAAGTACCCTATGATCCGAAGACCGTAATCGCGCCGACCCTCCAATCAGCCGCGCAAGACCCGAACGCTCCTGTCCAGCTTGCTGGGGAACAGGTGCCGGCGATTGGGCCTGGTGGAGGTTCGCCACATGGCGCGCAGTCGGCTGAAGCGACGGCGGCGCAACGCCGTATCGCGGAAGCTGAGGAACTGCGGAATACTGCGCGGCGGTCCACGCTCGTCGCTTATAACGGCTCGTCGGGCCAGCCAATCACTGATCGTCTTACCGGCTTGAGAGGTGAAGGAACGCAGACCTCTGGACCGGAAAGGGCGGCCCGTGAAGCGACACCCCTGGATGATCTTAAGCGCACATCGGCCATTGGACGCACGACCGCGCGCATGATCGGAGATCGCAATTATCTCGTCACCGCTGGTTCGATCATCCCCTGCACCCTTCAGACCGCGATGGACAGCAGCGTGCCGGGCTATGCGACCTGCATCGTGCCTCGCGACATCTATTCGGACAACGGCCGCGTCGTCCTCATGGAGAAAGGCACGCGGGTCTTTGGCGAGTATCAGGGCGGCCTCAATCGCGGCCAATATCGCCTGTTCGCGATGTGGAGCCGTGCTGTCACACCACGAGGCGTATCGATAGACATAGCGTCGCCAGCGTCCGACAGTCTCGGCCGTGCTGGTGTGGGCGGAAAGGTCGATCGGTTCTTCTGGGATCGCTTCGGCTCGGCACTGTTATTCAGCGTGCTGGAGGATGGTGCTTATGTCGCGTCCACCGCAGTCGGCCGCGCGGGAAATAATGTTACGCGCGTTCCGTCGGATTCTGCATCGACCATTTTGCAGGACACCCAACAGATAAAGCCCGTTCTGCGGGTCGCGCAAGGCACCGACCTTGCCATAACCGTGGCGCAGGATTTCGACTTCAGCCAAGTTTACGGGTTGGGCCTGAAATGAGCGTCACCGCCTTCCGGAACACCGCCGTCCTCGATGACGCGATGCTGCCTTTGCGGAAATATCTCGATGATGAGGAGGTGACGGAAGTCGTCATCAATCAGCCCCTTGAAGTGGCGGTCGAACGCAAGGGTGGGTGGACCTGGGCCGTGGAAGAGGAGCTGACTCTGCCGCGTCTCAACATATTAGCGACAGCCGCCGCAGCGTTCACATCGCAGGATGTCACGCGCGAGAACCCGATCTGCTCCACGATCTTTCCGACAGGTGAGCGCGTCCAGATTGTCGCCCCGCCCGTCGCGCCGGATGGAACGGTATCAATCACGATACGCAAGCCGTCGACCAAGACTTTGAACATGGCAGATTTCCAAGCCAGCGGCCTGTTTACGGAAACGAAGGTCGCCGCGCGGGGCATGACCGAAAATGAAGATAGGCTGCTCGCCCTCCTCGGCGAGGGCCGACACGTTGAGTTTTTCGAGCTGGCGGTTCGCAGTCGCCTCAACATCCTGATTTCAGGTGCCACAGGATCGGGCAAAACGACATTGGCGAAAGGGCTGATCCAACTCATCCCAGAGGATGAGCGGCTTCTGACCATAGAGGATACGCGCGAGCTGGTCGTCCCGCATCGCAATGTCGTCCACATGACCTACAGCAAGGATGGCCAGGGCACTGCCAAGGTGACGGCCAAAGAGCTGTTGGAAAGCGCATTGCGTATGCGGCCCGACAGAATTTTGTTGCAGGAACTCAGGGACGGCACCGCCTTCTTCTATCTGCGCAACGTCAATAGCGGCCATCCCGGCTCAATCACGACCATCCATGCCGCATCGGCGGAACTCGCCTTCGATCAGCTTACCTTGCTGGTCAAGGAGAGCGAGGGCGGCGCGGATCTCGGCCGCGACGACATCCGCTCGCTTTTGAAGATCCTTGTGGATGTCGTGGTGCAGATGAAGAAGGTGCAGGGGAAATTTCGCGTGACGGAGATATATTATGACCCCGCAGGGCGGCACGCAGCCTAGCCGGGGAGTGGCCTTGGCGATCGGGATTCCGATTGCGCTGCTCCTTCTCTTCCTGACCGGCTCGATCATCGCATGGTTTGTCCTGGGGCTGCCTGCCTCGGCTTACGACCCCTTCAAGATGCCAGCATTCTTCTGGTATTATCGAGGCGATCCCGTTGTTTTGAAAGCCGTTGCCGCCGGGCTTGCTGCCGGATCGCTGCTGTCCGGACTTCTCCTATTCTGGTTCGTGACGCGCAAGCCTCCGCTGCACGGTGCCGCCCGCTTCGCCAAGGAACGCGAAATCAGGCGCGGCGGCTTCCGCGGTGATGATGGCATTGTGCTTGGCAAAAAATCCGGCCGCTTCCTGATATTTGCCGGCAACGAACATTGCATCGTGGAAGCCCCTACCCGGTCGGGCAAGGGCGTGGGGATCGTCATTCCCAACCTGCTGAGCTGGACCGGATCGGTGGTCATTCTCGATGTGAAGAGAGAAAACTATGAGGCGACCGCCGGATTCAGGGCGACGCATGGCCAAGCGGTATATCTGTTCAATCCCACCGATCCCGACGGGCGAACCGCTCGCTATAATCCCTTGGCCTATATCGACAGGGTCAATCCCGATCAGGTTATCATCGAGCTTCAGAAGATAGCGACCATGTTGTTCGTTCCCCCGGAACGAGGAGAACCGTTCTGGACCGATTCTGCACGAACGGCATTTGTGGGCGTCGGTGCCTATCTTGCACAAGCCGATGCGCCGTTCACGATCGGGGCGATCTATCGCCTCATGACGACAGGCGACACGCGCGGCTATTTCCGCAAGGTTTTGGAGGATCGCTCGCTTCGGCTTTCCACGGGATGCCGCAATGCGCTGGCCGACTTTACGTCGGGCGCTGACAACACCTTTGCGGGCATTGTCCAGACAGTCACATCCAAGCTGAGCCTCTGGCTCAATCCCCGCGTGGATGCCGCTACCGAAGAGAGCGATTTCGATCTTCGCGAGTTGCGGAGGCGGCCGATGTCGATCTACCTCGGCGTATCGCCGGACGAACTGGATCGGGTGGCACCGCTCTATAACCTTCTCTTCCAGCAGCTCATCGATCTCAACGTCCGCGATCTCCCCGATGATGGGACTCCGATCAAGGTGCTGGTGCTGCTGGATGAGTTTGCCCGGATCGGCCGCGCTCAGGTGATCGCGAGCGCTTTTTCCTACGTCGCTGGATATGGAATCCGATTGTTGCCCGTTATCCAGTCCCGATCCCAGCTCCGCGCCGTCTATGGGGAGCATGTAGCTGACGAAATCGTATCAAACTGCGGTGTTGAAGTAGCCTTTACGCCCAAGGAACTCCGCGTCGCCAACGAACTGTCGGAGCGGATCGGATATATAGGTCAGGAGGCAGTGACACGCTCGCTGACAATCCACGGCATTCTTGCAAATCGGTCCAAATCGATGTCCGACCATCGACGCGCGCTCCTGCTTCCGCAGGAACTGATGCAGTTTCCCGCAGACGAATTGCTACTGATGAGGGGCGGGATGCCACCGATCCGGGGAGACAAGATCCGCTACTTCACGGATGGGCATTTCACATCCCGGCTCATGCCTGCGCCGATCGTTGCGCCCATCCCCCGGCGCATCCGTGATGAGGAGGATCTTCCTCCCTGCGTGCTGCCCGATGCGGACCAACTCGCCAATCCCGATCCCCAAACTTTCGCGATGGATTGTGTGATTATCTCGGACTTCCCCGACATGCTGATCGACGTCGAAGCAAAGCAACGCGGCCACGAAAGAGTAGGTTTGATCGAACAGGAGCGCTAAAATGGCTGAAAATGTAAACTCCACGGATAAGTCTGAAGAGACGGCTCGTCGGCGCGCTGGCGTGGAAATGCCACAGGAACTGGAATCGCGCTTCGTTCGGGTCGGGAACAAACTTTACCGCAGCGCCCATGATAAAGCCCCCGTCGCAACGATATCGCCAGACCGGATCAAGGCCCGCGACGCGAGCGCTCTGCCCGATCTGGTACGTCTCGCCAAAGCCAATGGCTGGACCTCACTCAAGATCAATGGTGATGCGGATTTCAAGCGGGCAGCATATCTCGCGGCATCTGCGCAGGGCCTGACCATTGACGGTTACAGGCCCGACGCCAAGACCCTGGCTGCGGCCGAGCGCGATCAGGCGCGACAGCCCTCCACTCCTCCTTCACGCAACAATCCGCGCCACACCGAAACGCCGGGAAATGCACCCGCCAACAAAAGGACGGTCAGCCAGGTCCGCGACAATAAGGAGAAACCAGAACGGACGCAGGATCTCGCCGAGCGCTTCCGTCGACAGTCACATACAGAGAACGCCAATGATCCCGGCCTGCGTCGGGCGCAAAGTTATGTTGCGCAGGCCATGACGATCGCCAGCAGTCGGTTTCCGCAGGATACCAAGCAACAGAGGGCTTTTGTCGAGCAGAGGAAGGAAGAGGTTGCAGGTAGGATTGAACGGGGCGAGCGCATCGCCGGTGTGCAGGTCCGTCAGCAGCAGGACGAACGCATCCGGGCCATCCAGCAGAACCAAATCCTGCAAAGGCAGCGAACACCGAGCGGCCGTTAAATCTGCATGTTCATGATATCCTTATATGCGGCGAGCAGCTTGTTGCGGATTTGAAGCGTCGCCTCGAACTCGATATCCGATCGCGATTTCATCAGCATCACCGCCGCTATGTCGGTCGTTTCCCCGCGCTCATAGGCCTCGGTCGCCACATCTTCCTGTTCCATAGTCTCGTTCACGCTGGAAATCGCGGAGCGGACGCTATCCGTTGGGGAGGGCTGATTGACCGTCAGTGCCGGGACGCTGGTTGCAGTGGCGCTAAGTGCGCCCTGCAGCTTCGCAGCAAACGCCTCCGCCGCTTTCGGATCGATAGTTGCCGGTGCCGTCGCATTGCGGATCGCGGCATTGCGTTGAATAATAGCATTTCGAGCAGCCAGAACTCTATCGATGTCCGTCATGATGGCCTCCCTGCCGATGCGGTCGCTGCGATCTGAGAATGGATATGCGGGAACCTCGTCACTTGGGGGCCTCCGCCTTGCGCTGAGCGAACATCGCCCTGAAATATTCGAAGGTGCCGGTGGCTTTCAGGGTCACGGTCACTCTGCGACCCGTGAAATTCCGAAGGCCGATGCCGTAAAAGCCGCCATGTGCGGCCATGAACTGTTGATCGCCGTCCCTCGACAGCCCGATCGCCAAGATGCTCGGCGTGTCATGTCCGCTCTCGACATGATAGCGGTAGCCAAGATCGGCACCGTCGGTTTGCCAGGAGAGCGCCATGCGGTCCCCAGACTCTAGGTATCCGTTGACCTCCTGCGATCCCCCAGGCTCGATAACGATGGTGAGATTGACGGTCTGCGGCGTGGAATGCGGCGTCGGCGCCGCCACGAACCTGACGAAAAACACTGTCCCGCCGATCAGAATGGCAACCAACGCTGCCAACTGAACTGCCATTACAGAAATCCGGCGAACGCGCGGTCGGTTAGCAGGGGCAATCACATCAGCTCCTCCAGAAGGAGGAGACCCAGATAGCCAACGAAAAACATTGCGCTGACAAGAGGACTGTCGGGCCTCTCATGCGCCTCGACCAGCAATTCCTCCGTTACGAGGTAAAGCAGAGCCACCATGCCGAAGCTCAAAAAGCCAACGATGATGGTTGGGGGGAACAGGGCAACCGGCGCTGCTATCCATGCACCAAACGGTAGAAGTAGGCCCAAGGCTGCCGTGATACCGACGACCCGCCATCGCGAAACGATCGTTTCACCAAGTTCGGCCGTCACCGTAAGCCCAAGGAACAGGACTTCCAGCGTCAAGGCTATGGTCAACAGCAATCCGGCCTTTTCGCCGGCGAGAAAGGCCAGCCCCAAAACAAGGCCATCGACAAGAATATCAATTCCCACCGCGCCAAGCATCGCCACCGGACCCTTGGCCCTGCCCTCCAGCACTTTGAGCAGGAGCATGACGCCTAGTCCGACCAAACCGCCGATCAGCGTTGCTACCGGCGATGCGCCATGTTTGATCTGCGGAAGAACCTCCGATGCCGCCGCTGCAAAGACAACCCCCGCAGCTAGGTGCTGCATCCCGCTTACAAATGCTGGACCGGGACGACGTACGACCGACAGTACGGCCCCTATAATGACGGCCGCCAGCGGTATGAGGGTGTAGAGTATCGCCGACATCATGCCTTCTCCGGTGGCGCGCTGCTGTCATGTGTCGCGCGCTTCAGAGGGCGAGAGCCGCGCAGGGTCAGAAACGTGGTCAGGCTGAGGACCACTGCGATGTCATAAAGGCCGTATCCCACGGCCGCGCCCAGCGCGCCGGTTGCCCAAAGGCTGGCGGCCGTAGCTGTGCCTGACGCTTTGCCGCGATGCTTCAGGATCGCGCCGCCACCGATGAAACCGACGCCGGTAATCAAGCCTTCAAGGATTCGGGCCTGCGCAGGCGACGTCCGACCAAGGATAGCGATACCGACCAGCACAAATCCGCAACTGGCGATGGCGACGAGGGGAAAGGTACGGATGCCTGCGCTCCGCTCATCCTTTTCCCGGTCCCACCCCACCGGCAGCGCGAGCGCGTAAGCCGCACCCAAGCTGAGGATGTGGGTGGCGGTCTCCCACCATGACGGCACGATCAGCATCATCGCGGCCATGTTCGGCGCCGCAACGACGCCGTTGGTATAGCCCGCCCGCTCATCCCTTCGTCGCGTCGCGATAGGCAAGGAGCCGGAGCGCGTTGACCACGACCAAAAGTGTCGAGCCTTCATGGACGGCCACCGCTGGTCCGATGCCCAACCCGAGGATAGTCGCTGGAACCAGAAATGCGACGACGCCCAGGCTCACGAAAACATTCTGGCGAATGATCCATCGGGTATGTCGGCTAAGGCCAACAGCAAATGGCAGATGTGCCAGATCGTCGGCCATCAGCGCGACATCGGCAGTTTCCAAAGCAACGTCGGACCCGGCAGCGCCCATCGCAATTCCGACCGTAGCGGTGGCCATGGCAGGGGCGTCATTGACGCCATCCCCGACCATGGCGACTTTTGCCTGCGCCCTCAGCTTCTTGATCGCCTCGACCTTATCGTCTGGCATGAGGTCGCCCCACGCCTCATCGATGCCGACCTGCTTGGCGACTGCATCCGCCACCCGCTGATTGTCGCCAGAGATCATAATCATGCGCTCGATGCCCAGCGCCCGCAGCTTCTCAAGGGTAGCGCGTGCCGCCTCACGCGGAGTATCCAACAGTCCGATCGCACCGAGATCCTGACCATCCCGGCGCACGATCATCGATGTGAAGCCACCTTTGCGCAGTTCCTCGATCGCTTCAGCCATTTGCGAGGAAAGTGGCGGAATACCGTCGCTCCCGAACATTTCCGCCTTACCGATCAGCACCTCATCAACATCGACCAGCGCCGAGACACCCCGCCCAGTCAGGCTTTTCAGACTGCTCGCCTCCGGAATCGGCCTGTTCCGAACATAGTCCTTGCCATCGCGCGCTATCGCCTGCGCCAGCGGATGATCGCTGAGCGATTCAACCGCCACGGCGATGGCCATCAGTTCTTCCTCCTCGATACCGGGCGCGGTGATGACCTTCTGGATGCGCGGCTCGCCTTTGGTGAGCGTCCCCGTTTTGTCGAAGGCAATGGCATTGAGTGAACCCAGCAGTTCCAGCGGCGCGCCGCCCTTTACCAACACGCCACCGCGCGCCGCCCGCGCCACCCCGGAAAGCACCGCACTGGGCGTTGCGATGGCGAGCGCACAGGGGCTGGCCGCTACTAGCACCGCCATGGCCCGGTAGAAGCTGTCGCGGAATGGCTCATCGACCACCACCCACGCGAACAGAAGAATGAAGGCCAGCGCGAGAACAGCCGGAACGAAAATACGCTCGAACTTGTCGGTGAATCGCTGGGTCGGCGACTTCTGCGTCTCCGCTTCGCTCACCATCTTGACCACCTTTGCGAGCGTGCTTTCACTCGAAAGACGTATCACCTCGATTTCGAGCAGCCCGCTGCCATTGATTGTCCCGGCGAAGACGCGAGACTCTGCATCTAGGCGATCGGCGTTTGCGCGCGCAGCAGCCGCGTCCACGACCGGCTTTTTATCGACGGGCATGCTCTCGCCCGTGACAGGGGCCTGATTGATTGCGCTGGTCCCCTTGATGACAAAACCGTCAGCGGCCACCCGCTCATCCGGCTTGACGACGATGACGTCGCCGATCGCTAGATCCTCCACCGGAACTTCATGGGTGCTTCCATCCTTGCCACGAACCAGGGCGGTCCTTGGTGCCAGCTCTGCCAGGGCCTCGATCGCGCGCTTCGCGCGCCCCATGGCATAATGTTCAAGGGCGTGACCCAGACTGAAAAGGAAGAGCAGCAATGCACCTTCGGCGAAGGCCCCAAGGGCTGCGGCACCGGCGGCCGCAACCAACATAAGCGTGTCGATTTCGAACTTGCGGAGTTTCAGATTGTCGATCGCCTCGCGCAGGGTGAAGAAGCCGCCGAAGACATAACCGCCTATGTAGCATGCCGTGGGCAACCACGATGGCGCCCCAGCAAACAGCTTTTCGATACCATAGCCGATGCCCAGCAATGCACCGCATAGCAGAGCAAAAATCAGCTCGGTATTGGTGCCGAAAATGCCGCCATGTTCATGGCCGCCGTCTTCGCTGCCATGGTCGTGTCCTGCATGGCTGTCTTCGGCCTTCGCCATTTCTGAACCGTGGGAATGGCCTGAATGATCCTCTTGCGCCTTGCCACGAGCAATCGGCCTGACGCCCATCCCTGCCAGCTTTGACAGGATGATCTTGTCGGAAGTCTCTTCCCGATCAAACTCGACCCGAACCTTGCCTGATGCATCAGCGCTGGCCTCCAGCACTCCGGACAGAGCCAGCAATTTGTCTCCCACTGTCCTGGCCCGGCGCTGATGCCCGATACCTGCCATATCCCAATGGGCATGGCCGTAGCGGTCGCTGATCGAGGCGCCAGCGCTCTGAACGAAGTCGCGGATACGCTGCATCGAAAGCTCGTCTGGGTCATAGTGGACACACAGCTTTGCCGGCGCGCCGTCGACGGCCGCGACGACATGCGCCGTTTCGACGCCCGCCCTTCCCTCAATGGATTTCAGCAGCCGACCGACGCAAGCATCGGCAGTGTCCGCGACCTCTGGCAGCACCAATGGTATGTCGAGTTTCAGCTTCTCGGTCATGCGTCCATCTCCGATCTTTCGCTTGTTTCATGCAGAGCAAATGGGTGGATTGAGCCGCGCCCGTTCATTGCTGCCGCTCATGATTGGCAAGCCAGGCGCGCATCTCTGCGATCTCCTGCCGCTGGGCTTTGATGACCTCACCGGCGAGGCGACGAACCTCTGGATCGCGGCCATATTTCAGCTCGACCTCGGCCATGGCGATCGCCCCTTCATGGTGGGGGATCATGGCGCGCATGAAGTCCACATCGGCGTCACCTGAAAGCGGGACGTCCATCGCCTGATGCATATTGCTGTTGGCCGCGCGATATTCGGCGGTCGATGCGACCTCTCCAGAGGAAGGCGCTGCGCGCTGATGATCGGCATGCTGCGCCGCCGCCGGCAAGGACAGTGCTAGAACGACCATGCTCAGCCCGATGAGCGTCACGCCCTTCATTCGAAATGATGTCATTTCAAACCTGCCTCTCGATTTGCGGTCGCCTCATTTCGGGCGTCCTTGAGAATTTCGAGACCGCCTTTGATAGCTATGGCAGCCGTTAAAAATCCGACGATCAGATCAGGCCAGTTTGACTTCAGCCAAATGACCAGCCCGCCGGCGATCAATATTCCACCGTTCGAGACGAAATCGTTGAAGCTGAAGGTCGTGGCTGCCCGCAAATTGACGTCGGGAGCGTCCAGTTTCTGAAGCAGTCTGAGGCAGACATAGTTGACCACCCCGGCTATTGCCGACATGACCATCATATCGCTGCCGATCGGATCGCTGCCGTAGATGTAGCGACGCACCACGTCGGCAAGGATGCCCCCGGCAAAGACCAGCAGCATGATGCCCGACACAGATGCTGCGCGGGTCTTCCACACCGGACCGCGCGTCAAAGCCGCAATGCTGAGCGCATAGACGGCGGCATCTGAGAGATTATCGACACCATTGGCGATCAACGCGCTTGAATCGCCGACCAAACCAGTGACGAAAAAGGCCGCCGATATCGCCGCATTCAGCAGCAGGACGATCCAGAGTGTCCGCCGTTCGATTGCCGAAGGTCCATTGGGAAGGTTGTCAGCCACCTGCATTCCCCTTCGTAGAGTTTCCGATCGCCTGTTCTGAGCGAACGCGAAGGCACCGCACAGGTTTGCGATCGGGACGGGTCATCGTCAGCGCGCCGCTGCCCGAAATGGAGACATTGAGGTTATGACCCACATAGGTCAGGCCGGTTGCCGGCGCCGACAGTCGCACCGGCTTTTCGGCGGGTATCCGAGCCATATCCAGCGTCAGACCGTCGGCCAGGAAATCGGCATCGTATTTGGAGCCGTCGTCACAGGCGTAGATTTGCTCACCGATCAGCGCCGGCAGCGAAGTGCGATCATGCCTTCCGTCAGGATCATCACCGACAGACTGGTCAGAACATGCGGTGAGAACGGCTATGGCCGCTGCCCCGCCAACAAAGAGCAGGGGTAGCGGCAACAACCTTATAGTCCTCCACTTGCCCATCCGGCATCTCCACTGAGCAAATCTATCGCCATGGGCGCCCGAGGGGGGCGCGGCGCCCATGGCGCGGGCCATCTCGCACGTCCCGAAAGGCTCAAATTGGTGCGGTGGCCGATTCATTGCTGATTAGTCGAACAGGTTGCGCAGGAAGCCCTTGCGCCCGCCATGTCCGCCGCCGTGGCTGCTACCGTGGCCGCCGCCATGCTTGCCGCTCCGGCCATGCTTGTCGCCAAACATGCCCAGCGTGCTGCTCGGCTCCTGATAGGTCGGCTGCTCGGCCATGCTGCGTTCGATGATCTTGTCGAGTTCGCCGCGATCGAGCCAGACGCCCCGGCATTGTGGGCAATAGTCGATTTCGATCCCTTGCCGCTCGCTCATCACGAGAGCGACTTTGCAAACAGGGCAAGGAAGGCCTTGATGGGGTGCATTATCAACCATGATAATTCCTTTCATGTAGGACGCGCTGACGGCAGCGCGCCGATGCGATCGATGTTGCGGGACGAAGGTTCGGCTCAGTCATTGGCCGATCCCCGCGTCGGGGCCGTCGATACGAGTTTGAGTTGCGTCTTGCCGTGGGGCGGACGTAACGAGCGCTTCTTGAGGGCTTTCAGCAGGGCGACATCATGCTCCTGCATTTCTTCGCGTATGGTGGGACGCGAAAGCCAGCCCGCTATGTTGCCCAGCCCGCCACGAACCTCGAAGACATGCCGCACTTCTGAGCCGGTCTTGGCGGGGAGAATTTCGTAGCGCTCGCTGAACTTGAAAAAGCTGCTGATCTGGCCCCGCCAACCGAACCCATGCGGTTTGTCGATATTGTCGATCTCGACCCACAGTCTGACCCGGCGCCAATCGAACAACCGAAACGATAGCTGGGCGTGGGTTGCCTGAGCATTGAGCCGACCGAACCGATAGTGCGGATGCCAATGCTCAAATCCGGCAAGCTCCGAAATGAAGCTCCAGCTCCTCAACTGTGAAATCGGCGCCGTGAAAACGGTTTCCTCAATCATATTCCATTTCCTCACTGTCGTTGAGGACGGGGAGACCATGACGCACATGACCTCCCCCTCGCTCATCAGTGTTGAGGTTGCGGATGCTGTTCGCCGCCCTGCAGCTCTTCATGCTCCTCAAGATCCTCGTAGAGAGGGATCTCGCGCCGGCCGTAACGGGCATAGAGCGTCGGAAGCACAAACAAGGTGAGCAGCGTTGCCGAGATGAGACCGCCAATAACCACGGTCGCGAGAGGCTTTTGCACCTCAGCGCCAGCACCTGTCCCCAAGGCCATCGGCACGAAGCCAAGGCTGGCGACCAAAGCGGTCATCACGACGGGACGAAGGCGTTGGATCGCTCCGGTTCGGGCGGCCTCCGCCCTGTCCATCCCTCGTCGCATGAGTTCCTGAATGGAGGAAACCATGACGAGGCCGTTCAGCACCGCGATGCCGGACAATGCGATGAAGCCCACTGCGGCAGATATGGAGAAGTCCATGCCCCTCAAGAACAGGAGCAGGACACCACCAACCAGCGCCAGAGGAACACCCGTGAAGACGATAGCCGCGTCGCGAGCCGACCCGAGCGCTCCATAGAGGAGCATCAGAATAAGCACGAAACAGGCTGGGATCACGAGCTGCAGCCGCTCGCGCGCAGAGGCCAGATTTTCAAACTGGCCGCCCCATACGAGATAACTGCCTGCTGGCAGGCGCACGTCCTTGGCGATGGTAGCCCGCGCATCCTCCACAACGCTGGCGATATCGCGGCCGCGCACATTCGCCTGCACCACAACACGGCGCTTTCCATTTTCGCGGCTGATCTGGTTGGGACCATCCACGATCCGGATGTCGGCAACGCTCGCGAGGGGAACGAACTTGCCCCCCGGAAGAGGAACCTGGACCTGTTGAAGTGTCGAGAGGTCAGCGCGCTGGGCCTCTGACAGGCGGATCACTACCGGAAAGCGCCGATCGCCCTCGAAGATCATACCGGACTCGCGACCGCCCAAAGTCGCGGTCACGATGTCCTGTACGTCCTGCGCTGTCACACCGACACGGGACATGGCATCCCGGTTCACCCGGATGTCGAGCATGGGAAGACCCGTGGTTTGCTCGACCTTCACGTCCGCAGCGCCCTGGGTGCGCCGAAGAACGCTGGCGATCTTCTCTGCGGTGGCGTTCATGGCGTTGAAGTCGTCGCCGAACACCTTGATCGCCAGATCGCCGCGCACGCCGGCGATCAGTTCGTTGAAACGCATCTGGATGGGCTGCGTGATCTCATAGGCGTTGCCAGGGAACTTGTTCAGGTTCGCTTCGAACCG
Organism: Sphingobium sp. WR1; assembly: GCF_059693745.1. Classification (NCBI taxonomy): domain Bacteria; kingdom Pseudomonadati; phylum Pseudomonadota; class Alphaproteobacteria; order Sphingomonadales; family Sphingobiaceae; genus Sphingobium; species Sphingobium sp. WR1. Next base: position 23,452 of record NZ_JCATID010000039.1, read on the forward strand.
TGCGACCAGATCTGCCTTTGTAAGTTTCGGATCTGGCCACTGGTCGCGAGGCTTGAGAATGATGAACATGTCGGTGGCGTTTGGTGGCATGGGGTCCGACGAAAGTTCGGACGTGCCTGTTTTAGAGAAGACGAATTGCACCTCTTTCTGAGCCGTAAGCATCTTCTCGATGGGAACCTGCATGGCCTGGCTCTGCTGGACAGAGGTGGCCGGGATGCGCAGGGCCTGGATGAGAAGGTCGCCCTCATCGAGCTGAGGAAGGAATACCTGTCCCAGCGACATGAACGCCGCGATGGCCAGCACGAAGCCACCGACACCCGTGCCTATGGTCAAGGTTGGCCGGTTCATCGCTTTGTCGAGACCGGGTTCATAGCGGGCCTTTAGCCAGCTCATGATCCGACCATCCTTCTCATCCACACGATTGGACAGCCAGATAGCGATTGCTGCCGGCACGGCCGTCAGAGAAAGAACGAAGGCAAAAGCCAGCGCGATAATGACGGTAAGCGCCATCGGCACGAAGGTCTTGCCCTCGACACCCGTCAGGGTGAGCAAAGGGACATAAACAAGAATGATGATGGCCTGACCATAGACTGAAGGCCGGATCATCTCGCGCGCCGCCGATGCGACGACATTCAATCGTTCATGAAGGGTCAGCATGCGACCTTCATGTTCCTGGCGATGCGCCATGCGACTGAGCGCATTTTCCACGATGATGACGGCACCATCGACTATCAATCCGAAGTCGAGAGCGCCCAAACTCATGAGGTTGGCAGACACGCCGGCTTTGAGCATCCCAAACCCGGTCAGCAGCATCGTAACTGGGATGACCATCGCGGCGATCAGTGCGGCGCGGAAGTTTCCGAGCAATGCGAACAGCACTACGATGACGAGCAGGGCACCTTCGCTCAGATTCTTCGCGACCGTCTTGATCGTTGAGTTAACCAGTGCGGTTCGATTGAGGACCGGCTGCACAATGACGTCAGGCGGAAGCGATGCCTGAATTTCCTGCAGACGGTCTGCAACGGCCGTTGATACGGTGCGGCTATTCTCGCCGATACGCATGATAGCAGTGCCAACGACGACCTCCGTGCCATTCTCGGATGCCGAACCCATCCTTATTGCCTGCCCGGTTTTGACGGCGGCAACCTGGCCAAGGGTGATCGGCGTCCCGTCGCGCGTGGCGACGATTATCCGCGACAATTCGTTAGCGTTGCGGACAAGGGCGTCGGACCGAACGGCAAGCCCCTCCCCGTTGCGGTTGACGAATCCACCGCCGACACTGGTGTTGTTACGTTCTAGTGCGGTTCCCAAATCGGTGAGTGTAAGGCCCAGCGAGGCAAGGCGCTGGACATCGGGAACGACCTGAAATTGCTTCACATAGCCGCCGATGGAGTCGATGCCGGCGACGCCCTTGGTATTCTTCAGCAGCGGGCTGACGATCCAGTCCTGCGTAGTGCGCAGATATGTGGCCCGTTCAGTCTCGTCGGTGAGACGGTCGCCTTCCGGGGTGATATAACTTCCGTCAGGCTGCATGCCGGGTTCACCGGGCAGGTGCTTGTCGTCCTTGCGGTGCTGGAGCTTGACGGTCCACATATAGACCTCGCCCAGACCAGTGGAAATCGGCCCCATTTCAGGGACAGCGCCCTTGGGAAGATTTTCCGAGACCCCGGTTAGACGCTCGCCGACTTGTTGACGTGCAAAATAGATGTCCGTCGATTCATCGAAGACAGCCGTAACCTGCGCAAAACCGTTCCGGCTAAGCGAGCGCGTATTCTCAAGACCGGGGATGCCGGCAAGTGCTGTTTCGATAGGGAAAGCCACCTGCTTTTCGACCAGTTCGGGCGAAAGGGCGGGCGCCTTAATGTTGATTTGCACCTGGTTGTTAGTGATGTCCGGCACCGCGTCGATCGGGAGACGATACAGGGCTGCGGCGCCGATGACGGCGGCTATGGCGGTCAGAAGCAGGACGAGCCAGCGCTTGTGAACCGCCCAATTCACGATTGGGGCGATCATCGGCTCAGTCCTCCGCCGCTTCGCTCTTGCCGAGTTCGGCCTTGAGCGTGAAGCTGTTGACGGTCGCGATCTGCTCGGTGCCCTTCAGGCCCGAGCGCACGATTACACTGGCGCCGCTGCTGTCGCCCACGGTGACGGGGACGGCCTGGAAGCCTGTCTTGGTTCGGACGAACACGACCGACTTGCCTTCGTCCGTTTGCACCGCTGTCGTGGGCACGCTGATCGCGCCATCACCACCGCTGCCAGAAAGCTGGACAGAAGCCGTCACCGGCTCTCCTACGCGCCACTCCATGTTACGGTTATCAAGAATGGCGATGACCGGAACCAACCGTGTCTGTGCATCGAGTGCAGGAGATACGAAACTCACTTTGGCGGTCGCCTGACGACCAGCGGCCGTCACGGTAACGGTGTTGCCCGGCTTTACCCGGCCCGCATCGGCGGGCTGTAGATTGAGCGACAGCGAGACGCTGGAAAGGTTGGCAATGCGGTAGAGTTCGGCGTCTGCCGCGACGGTCTGGCCTAGAACGACGCTGCGCGAAATGACCTGACCGGAAACGGGCGCAGCAATGCCAAGACGGTTTAGGCCACCCCCACCCCCACCTGCGGCGGAGACCTGCTGCTGCGCCTGATTATAGGCGATCCGCGCTTCGATGGCAGCGGTTCGAGCGGCGATCAAATCCTGCTCCGGCGAAACGCGCTGCGCGAAAAGCCGCTGTTCGCGTGCTAGGTTGGAGTTGGCCAGCGCAAGACGGGCGCGAGACGCCTCGACTTCACCCTTGAGCTGTGCAGCCTCCCGGCTTTCGATGACGGCCAGCGTATCTCCACGCCCCACCGACTGACCAAGATTCCGGGTCAACGATACGACACGTCCACCGATGGCCGCCGATACAACCTGCGTGCCTTGCGGATCACCCTCGATCGTTGCAGGCAACTCAAGCGTCCCTGCCCCGCCAACCGTGGGTCGACCGATCTGGATACCTGCCGACGCGATCTGATCGGGCGAGAGTGTTATCTTACCCTCGACGGGGGAAGCATTTGCTTCCTGTTGGTTGGCGGGTGCCGCCTCATTGTTGGCCTCGCTACCGCCACCACAACCCGCGAGAAGGAAGGCCAGCGTCAGCGGCAGTAGAAGCACGGTGCTATTTGTCAGTTTCATAGGATCAATTCCCCTGTTCCGGCGCGGGAGCGGTGAGACGCTGCAACCGGGCCTTGGCGTTCTGGTACGAGGCGAGCGCGTCGATCGCGGCGACGCGGGTGTCGGCAAGGGTCCGTTCGGCGTCGAGCAAATCGAGCTGTCCGAACTTGCCTTCGCGATATCCGACACGAGCAATACGAGCAGCTTCCTGCGCCGCTACAAGTGCAGGACCGCTGGCATTGCGCGCTGTGGTTGCGGCATTGTCCGCCTCTGCTTGGGCATCGGTGATAGCCTGCTCCACATCGAGCGCAGTCATACGGCGCTGAGCTTCCGCGCGGCTGCGTTCTGCACTCGCCTGCGCCACCGCTGCCCGACCAGAATTGAAAAGCGGTATCGGGATCGACACGGAAAAGACCGCCGCGATATCCTTGCTGACCTCAAGACGCCGGAGCGCCGGACCGACTGTTACATCAGGGACGCGCTGAGATTTAGCGAGCTGGACGCCGGCGTCGGCGATGGCAAGATCCGCATCGGCCGCCGCCATGGCTAGCGTCCCAGCGCTTTCCACCATGTTCGGGCCGTAAGAGGCCGGTGGGAGCAAATCGAGCGCGGCAGTATCCAGCGGCCCGACAATGGGCCTGCCGATGCGACGCGCGAGATTGGCTCGCGCGGCATCCGCCAGCCTGGCCGCCCGCTCCGCACCCGCTTGGGCATTAAGCCGTGCGACATCTGCCCGTTGCTCTTCGATTGGCGAAGCGCGCCCCGCCTGAACTCTTACCTTGGCGGCATTAAGAGCATCCTGCGCAATGCGAAGCTGATCGCGTGCCGTCACGACACGGCGTTCCGCGGCAATCGCATCGATATAGAGTGCAGTCACCTGCACCCGAATATCGGCCTGGGTGATAGCCGCGATTAGGACTGCCCTGTTCGATTGGGCATCCGCTACCGCTATGCGTGCCGAACGCTTCCCGCCCAGCTCGATCGGGATATTGATCCCGACTGTCGTTTCGGCTTGACGAAAACCACCATAAGGCCCGGAACCGACGACGTTCTCAACCTGGCTCTGGACCGTAGGGTTAGGGCGAAGGCCCGCCACGGTTCGTCCAGCGCGAGCTGCATCGATCCCAGCTTGCGCCGCATCTGCTGCCGGGGCGCTTCCACCTGCGGCCGCAACTGCATCATCGAGAGTGAACACAGCCCCTACAGACTGCTGTGCCGTTAAATTATCCTGTGCTTGCGCCACGGCGACGCAAGACGTGGCAGCCAGAAAGGCCGCAATGATCCTGTGCATGTAAGAATTCCTGATTGATAGGCATCAATCTGCGCACCCGGAACACGGGCGACAGTCAGTTGAGCTTCAATCAGGCGATGGGAGGCCGTAAATCAGGCCCGACAGACCAACGACCAGGAGCTGCTTCTTCGACGGCAATCAACGATTCCGTGACGATAGCGAAAACAGTCGCCTCGGTGGCGCGGGCAGGCAGGAAGGAGGCTGCTCCGTGGCAGCCATGATGATGGGGAACGGCTTTGTCTGAATCGCCCTGCGATTGGTCGCCGTCCCCTTCGCTGTGAACCTGACCCGAACATTCGATGCTGGTCTGGGTCGCGGAGAGTGTCGGGTTTGGAACTTCATTGGCATGCACGGTCGCAACGGTCGTAAGCGACGCGACAAGCATACAAAGAAGGAGGAAGCTCCAGCGAAACATGGAGAGGCCTCTAGCCGATTTTCCGCGACCTGTCATCGCAAAGTCCACGCGGAGGCAAAAGAGGTGCTTTTGAGGGCTGCATTATCGCCCAGCGCAACAGCGGACGGTTCAGGCACCGTCGCCTCATCGACAGGGCGTGGAAACGCGAGCGCGGCGATTGCCGCGTGCGTTTCGCCAGTCTTTGAGCAGTGGGCTTTCGCCATGTCTGATCCGATTCGCGTCGATATGGCCTGTTATATGCACCCTGAAGTTACTATAGGGTCAACATGAAAATTGGCGATCTCGCGAAACTGACTGACACTCGTGTCGAAACCATCCGCTATTATGAGAAGGAAGGCTTGATACCAGCGCCTTCCCGCAACAGCGGGAATTACCGCATGTACGAGGACGCCCATCTCAAGAGACTGTCGTTCATAAGACGATCGCGTGATCTGGGATTTACGCTGGAGCAGGTCAGAAAACTGCTGAAACTGGCTGACAATCGCGATGCCTCCTGCATGGAAGTCGACACGATCGCGGCAGAACATATTGTCGAGATAGACCGGAAGATAAACGATCTGACGCTACTGCGGGATCAACTCGTACTCAGCGTCGATCGCTGCCAGGGTGATACCATCGCCGACTGTAAGATTATCGAGGCGCTGGCACCGGCCAGAATGAAATGATCGGCCCAGCCTCTGTTTTGTCGCACGGATCACATAGCTGCACATGCTGACCCGTCTCGCCAAATCCTGCGTAACTTGAACCGCGCCTGTCATTGGAGTCGATCGTGATTGTAGGAACGAGGCCCCGGTTTCGACAAATTCTGGCTGAAGTCTGGAAGCCCCTGACTGTCCTCTTTTGCTGGGACGTTTTGGTTACGGCCTTTCATTTTTACACACCATTTTCAGAGCCACCGCTTCCGACGACCCTGTTCGGAACCGCTTTGGCCCTCTTCCTCGGTTTCAGGACGAACGCCGCCTACGCGCGCTGGTGGGAGGCTCGGTCACTCTGGGGCGCTCTCATCAACGCATCCCGAAGTCTCGCGCGCGCAACCAAAAGCTTCTTTGCACCCGACAGGAAAGCCAATGTCGCGGTGGATGACGTAATCCTTCGCCAGATCGCTATCGCCCACGCCCTTCGCTGCCAGTTGCGCGGCCAAGATCCCATGCCGGAAATCGAGCGTCTCATTGGCGCCGATGCCGCCGCGACGATCGCTTTGAAGGCAAACCGGGCCAATGCCCTGGCGGAGGAGATATCCGCCCTCGTCGCGGACGCACATCTCAGCGGAAGGATCGACACGATCCAGCAAGCGACCCTCGAACGGCTGCTGATCGATATCTCCAACGCCCAAGGCGGAATGGAGCGGATAAAGAATACCCCTCTCCCAAACGGCTTCCGATTTTTCCCAAACCTGTTCACGCGCGTCTTCTGCGTGCTGGTCCCTATAGCACTGGTAGAATCCTTGGGAATCTACACGCCCTTGGGATCGACCCTGATCGGCCTGATTTTCCTTGCGGCATTGAGCATTGGCGAAGATCTAACCGACCCATTCGCCAATTCCGTCCACGATGTCCCTTTGACGGCAATGAGCCGGACAATCGAGATCGACCTTCTGCAATCACTGAACCGCGAGGCTCCGCCAAAACTAGAGCCGGTTCACGGTACGCTGTGGTGATAGGCGGTTAGCGAAACCGCCTATCGAGACCGTGGCCCGCGATCTGGTGGCCGCTCGCCCCGCTCCTTGATCTGCTTGAGGCGGGCTTCGGCATCCTTCAGCACCCGGTCCGGGACGGTTTCGACCGATGGTCGATCTTTCAGGAACTGTCGCAAATCACGCGCCAGTTGCCTATCCTTGGCATCATCGCTGCGATCGAGACGAGTGGCTGCCCGCTCATATCCCTGTCTGGTGTTCTCCCACCGCTCCTTGGCGCGTGTTACGAACACGGGGAACTCCGCCTTGCCGCTGGCAATATCCAGCGCCTCGCGAGCCTGCCGCAGGTCGACTTCCGTGGGCTGTCGCGAGGCCCCTCGCCTGATCTTTTCCCGCATCTGAGCGAGCGCCATGCTAGTTCCTGCCCTGCCCTGCCCGCGCGTCCAGCGCGGCGTTGCCTCACATTCCACCCCGCGACTGCGTAATTCCTCGGCAAAAGCCTCCCTGAAATTGAAAAGATCTTCGCGGCGTGGATCAAAACGCTGGCCGTCCAACCCCTCGGCCTGAACGGTAAGATGAACGTGCGGCCTTGGCGTATCTGTGTGCAACGCCATCACATAATCGTGATTGTCGCCAAGCATGCGATCGGCGGCTGCACGAACTGCCTGGCGGACAGTATCGGGATTTGTGCCTTCCGGCATCGAGAAGACCATAGCCACCCCGGAGACCGTAGCCCTTTGCCGCCAGTAGAGCGTATCAGACCATTCTTGCGCGATCTGCTGCACCTCGCCTTTGTCCGAAATGAGTTCGCCGTCGCGGGTTTCGATCGCAATTTCACCATTGCGTCCGATATAGCTCAAATGAGCGCCTAGATGCTCAGCGCCCTTTTTCCGCCCTGTCACCTTGACCAGAACCTCCGGGGATTTGCGGACCACTCTCGCCAGCACGGCGCGGGAGTCCTCTCGCGGCCGATGTGCATATGGGACCGGACGAAACGGGCCAGTCTGGTTGAGAAGATGCTTGGCATATTTGATATTTGGGTCGCCGGAAACCCGTGGCCGGAAGGTGGGCTTCAGGACGCCCCACAACTCATCCTCTCGTTCTCCAAACGGCATCAGTCAGCCACCTTCCAGAACCCTAGATCGCCACGGAGCGCATCGCCAAGCGCGACAATCTGCTCATTGATGTCCTGACGCATCTCGATGATCCGCCGCAGCTCGCGTTCAATTTGGAGGCCACTGTCCGCCATCATCGCGGCGTTGCCGGCGCGCATGGCCTGATTGAGATTTCGACCGATGCGCTGAAGCTGTAGGCGAACCGGCGCCAGGCTGTCCCGCAGACCGTCATCAACATTGCCCTTGAGGTCAATGTGACGGCGCATCAGCGCCTTCACCCATCCGGCTCTGTCCGTCCCCCGCTCAGCGGCTCGCGCATCGAGAACAGCAAGCTCAGCCTCGGTCACGCGAAACGATATGCGATTGGTCGACGGTTCTGTGCGAGCCTGGACCTTCGGCGCATCACCGGCCTGACGCATCGCCTGATCCAGCAGGGATCGCAGGAGCGCGCTGCGCCCTCCCCTGCCCTCCGCAAGTGCATCGAAGGCGTCAAGAGTGGCCTGATCAAGTCGGACCGTCATGCTGGTTTTCCCAGGGGTGGAGGTTGTCGTGGTTGCCATCATCGTCCTCGTCTGCAAGGCTACTGTAAGACAATGGCAACCACAACCCCTATCCTGCCCTAAAACAACCTCCACAAAATGACACTCAAATCTGTGGCTCGGGCCACAGTCTCCAATCATCATTCGAAAGAGAAAACGCGGAAAAGAATGCGGTGCCAGGCTAGTTCGTGAACCGGACCATCCGTGGCTGTTTCTCGCCATCGAATTGCACAAGCGCTTCGATCAAACGGCCCCGCTTGCCATCGACGTCGATCAAATGTCCCTCATCACGCGGCTGAACCATTGGCCCTTCCCGACGGTCCTCTGTCATGCCTGTCGAACGCGGGACCGCCTGCACAACACTGGCCTCTTTCGGTTTTGAGGCTAGACCGTCCTCGGTCCCCACGACCGACCCGGACACACCCCGCAAGAAAGCCTCGCACCCCGCAACCGTTAGTGTGCCCAACGGCGCGCCATCTAGGTACACTCTCGCAGCGGCCTCATTTCGTGCCGCCGCCTTCATCAAGGCCACGGCACCACGGACAGGCAGGTCATCCAATCGGTCTACGATGAAATCAGGCGCAGATGATAATGCATGCAACCGTGAAAGACGCGCGCGTTCACGCCCCGTAGCGCGCGCTAGATCCGCGATGCTCTGGCCTGACGCTACCTGCGCGGCAACGAACGCCACCATGTCGCGAACCGAAAGCTGCTCGCGCTGATCGTTCTCTATAAACTGATCGATCCGAACCTGCGCGGGATCGCCATGCTCGCGAATAATGGCGCGCACGTCGCGGCCGATCTGCATACACGCGCGCCAGCGCCGTTCGCCAAATTGGATTCTATAGCGATCATCTTCATCCGCAGGATCGACAATGATCGGTTGCAGTTGACCGCGCGCGCTGATGGTTTCTGCCAATGCGTCAATTTCGCTTTGATCGATGGCACGACGAACATTGTCAGGATCGGGATACACTCGACGCGGGTCCAGCGTCAGCACCCTACCCTGCTGGGCCACCTCATCCTTGGCGGCAAAAATATCGAAGTCCCCGAAATCCATCAGGCCTCAATCCTTTGCATCGCTTCATCGAGAAATGCGCGCATGGCGGGTAGCGACGATCGCACGTCCTTCTCAAAGCGCCACACTGGCACACCGGCTTGTACGGCCTGGCTGTAATGCGCTCGGTCAGGAAGGTGAGCCGAAAATAGGTTTCGCCCTATCTTGGCCTTCAGTTCTTCCAGCATCGCAAGTTGGTTGCGATCATTCGCCTTCACTCTGTTTGCAACCAGCCCCGCTATGCGAATTGGATGTCGCCGCCCACGCTGATTGACCGTCTGAATCGAGTTGGAGAGTTGCTTGGTGGAATCCGGCCCGAACGGTCCAAGCTCAACAGGCACGATCAAATCATCGCACACCATCAGCGCCGCGAAATTGATCCAGCTCCAAGCGGGCGGGGTGTCGATCACACAATAATCGTGGAACTCCGCCAGCTTCGGAAAATTCGCGCGGAAGGCACTCAAAGCCTTCCCGAAATCGGCGTCAAATTCCCCGGTCATTCTGTTGGAGTATATGCCGCGCTGACGACCCGCAGGGGCAACAAAACCTTCCTCAAAGAGCTGCTTGCAGGAACCATGGCTCTCGAAGTCGCGCAGGGCGGTGGAGGCATTGCACTGGCGGTCGAGGTCAAGCACCAGAACCCGGTGGCCTGCGTCCGCCAGATGCCATGCCAGATGGCAGGCAATGGTTGTCTTCCCTGCCCCGCCCTTCTCGATGTTGACCGCAATCGTCTTCACCGCCGATCATCCCACCAGTTGCGGCGAGAGAACCACCACGTTTCCTCATCCTCGTTTCGGATGCGGTTCCTGGTCGCGCTATCCTTCGCGCTGAGTATCATCAGCACTATGATGACAAGGAATATGAGACCGGCTTGCGCTATGCCGCTCATGTCGCTGCACCTCCGCTTCTACTTTCTGTCGATCATGTCCCGAAACTCCGCGAGCGCTTGCCAGTAGGCACGATGCCCACGCTCGTTGCTGAACTCGATAAACCAGTCCAAAATGTCCTTCGGTCCCTTGATATAGACCGTGCTTTGGGGGGCGGGTTGCCGGCGCCGACGGACAACAGCTCCAGCCACTTCCGCCTCCCCTGCCCCGCGATCGACAAAGCCCAATTTTGCGCCCCGGTCGATCGCCGCCTGTTCGCGAACAGGATCGAGTGGCAACGGCGTCCTAGTGATGCCGGAAAGGTCAAGCCGGCCCTCATCTTCGGGCGCTTCGGCGGGAGCCTTCGGCCCCGCCTTCTTTCCAAAGCCATAGCTGCCGGAACTCACTTCTGCATCTCCGACTGAACCGCTTCGACAACGGCACGGGCCACCTCATGGGCATTCTTCTTTGCGCCTGCCAATCCTGAAGTCTGGCTATCGTCCAGTTCCTCCAGTGTCGCCGCGAAATCGAAAATGTCACGATAGGCTGCGCGTTCCACGAGACCAACGGGCAGCAAAGGTAGTTCCGCTTCGTTGATAGCCGCCGTGATCCGCTGCGAACTTTTGGTCTGGATCGCCGCATTATCTCGACTCCTGACTAACCTGAATGGGATGCGGCGGCCTAGCGCCTCCTGCTCCTCAAGAACGAGGGCAACCGCGTTCGCGGCCAGTTCCGCGTCGATCGGCGAAAGATTGAACGGGATCAGAACAAGATGAGACCGCGCGAGAGCGCGTGACGTCATGCGTGATGCCGTTCCTTCAAGATCGATCATTACGAAGTCATGCGACTGCGTGAGCTGGTCGACCAGCTTCATCAGGTCGGATTCCTTCGGCCCGGCAATAATCTCGAATGGCAGTGCCTTGCCCTGCTCCGCCCGCTTCCTGCCCCAGCCCGCGATGATCGCGTTCGGATCTGCGTCTATGACAGCGACCGAAGCACCGCTTCGGGCCAGCTCGCTCGCCAAGACGAATGTCAGGGTCGTCTTGCCCGCCCCGCCCTTCGGGTTCGCTACAGAAATTGCCGGCATCCGAATCTGGCCCTCTTTCAAGAAATCGAAATTCAATCGATTTCCACGCCAAATCCATATCGCAAGGCTATGGATGTCGAATGGCTATCGATTTGCCAATGGATATCCCAAGGCAATCGCTTTTGCAAGGCACTCTAAATTCAACCAATATCCATTGCCAATCTAAATGGATATCCATTTAGCAATCCTGATGGGGAGATAGCGCATCAACCCTTTGCTCCAATGCACATGCCCTACTGGCACAAACCGGAAGAAGCGCAATTGCCATGCCCGAACGGAGCGATGGATAGCCATGAGAAATCGAAAAGGATATCCATTAGACTATCCTGTCGATTGCCTGGGAGGGGAGGGGAGGGGGCCGCTTAGCGGCCCCCGATCTTTAGGCGTCAGCGTCACCGGCCTTTGCGAGAACCGCGAAACCGTCTGCGATCAACTCAACAGTGTATCGCTTGCCCTCCTCGGTATCGTAGGAATTCTGGCGGACCCGGCCGACGATATGAACCAGATCGCCCTTGTCGGCCTTGGCAGCACGCTCGATATGTCGTCCGAACAGCGTCACCTCGTTCCAATGGGTGTCGGTCGTCCACTCGCCGTTGTCCTGGCGGTTGTAGTTCGCCGCCACCGAAACCTTCGTCACTTTGTCATGCTCGTTGATCTTGCCGATGCGGCCGATGATGCGAAACTCAGCGATATTCTGCATGGGACGTACCTCATTCTCGATCAGGCTAATTCCTGATGGGGGCTTCAGGGGAGCGAGGCTGACGCGATCAAGATAAAAAACGGAGGCTCCGCGAAGTGGAAACCGTAGTCCCCCGGACGGTTTTTGACTTGATCGCACAAGGCAGCATCGCGGCCACACCCCATCGCAAACAGGGATTTGTCGATCGGGCAATAGGAGCAGCCTGCGTCAATCGCTCGAAAGAATCATGTCGTCTGCGGCCCGTTCATCTCGCGCGGCAAAAGGGGAGGGGAGGGGGCCACCACCGCCCAGCGCCGGCAACGATCGTCCTCCCCGTGACGAAAGCGACGCGACGTGCTATATCGTCGGTATGGCAAGTCGACTGAAACGATCTGAATCCGCGGACGCCGATCTTTGGCCGATCCTTGAAGCCGCGGCACGATATGACGACGGGGCTGCGGCTCGGTCGCATTTGGATGCTGGCCGCCCGATCTATTATGGTGAGAGCGATACACCACCCGGCCTGGTCGTGAAGGAATATCCTGACGGCCGCCGCGAGCTGGTTCGTTTCGATCACATGGGCGAACATCGCGTCCGCGACGCAGCGTGAAGCCTCAACTTTGGGTGTTTTCTGGTCCCAACGGGGCCGGAAAGTCGACGCTTGTCGATCGCTATGTCGCGCATCGACTGCCCGTGGTGAACCCGGACAACATTGCAAAGACTCTACCTGAGGGCATAGCGTGGATGGTACGCTAAACAACGCTAAGGGCGAACAATCAGCGAACGCTTATGCGACGCGGCTA
>NZ_JCATID010000040.1:0-35896 GCF_059693745.1 Sphingobium sp. WR1
ATGCCCGAAATCCGCAAAACAGGCTCCCGACACAAGGCCCACATAACCCGTGCCGATCATCGTGATTTTCATGAGTAATTCCGGCCCCGCAATCGGTTGAGGAGGTTTCCACTAGCACGGCGATCCGTGATTACAAAGGACCAGTGAGGGGATTGTGCAACGCATGATTCACGGTCCGCCTTGTCGCGTTGCAATATGCTGGACTTTGGACAAGGCTGCTCCTAACACAGCCGCGAACCACAGGCTGATGGACGCCGATGATAAAAATTCCTGAGCGCGTTGGCAAGTTGCCAACCCTGTTTGTTGTAGCGGTACTTGTTCCCACAGCGATCGCTACTCTATATTTTGCTTTGAGTTCCGATGTATATTTGTCGGAATCGCGGTTTGTCGTGCGGAGTCCTGACAAGAGCAATAATTCCAGCCTTGGTGTCCTGTTCAAGGCGGGCGGCATGTCCAATGACGCGAATGAGGGCTATGCGACGCATGACTACATACTTTCGCGCGATGCTCTGGATGCGCTGAACCGGGACGGGCTGGTTGCCAAGGCCTATGGCAATGACCATATCTCCATCCTCAATCGTTTCGATCCGTTCCACAATAGGGGCGGGCATGAACGTCTTTTCAAATATTATTCCGACAAGATAGATGTAGATCATGATGTCGTGTCGTCGATCACGACGCTGAAGGTTCGCGCCTTCACGCCGCAGGATGCGCAGGAAATCAACCGTCGCCTGCTGATGCAAGCGGAGGCGCTGGTCAATACGTTGAACGGTCGTGCCCGTTCGGACCTGATCGATTATGCCAACAAGGAACTGGACGAAGCCAAGGAAGTCGCGCGCAAGGCCGCGTTGGCACTGTCGGATTATCGGAACCGCGAAGGCGTGGTCGATCCCGAGCAGCAGGCTACCGTCCAGTTGCAGATGATCTCCAAGCTGCAGGACGAATTGATCGCGACGAAGACCCAGCTTGTCCAGTTGCGCGTCTTTACGCCACAGAATCCGCAGATTCCGGTGCTGCAGACGCGGGTCCAGGAACTGGGGCGGGAAATCGACCAGCAGATCGGTCTGGTGGCCGGCAGCAAGAAGTCGCTCGCCGCCACCGCCGCGCAGTTCCAGCGGCTCCAGCTGGAAAGCCAGCTTGCCGACAAGCAATTGGGAGCTGCGATTGCGTCGCTGCAGGACGCACGGAACGAGGCGCGCCGCAAGCGCGCTTATGTCGAGCGGATCGTCGAGCCGAACAAGCCGGACTATGCGGGCGAACCGCGTCGTTTGCGCGGCATATTGAGCACCTTCGTTCTCGGTCTCGTCGTCTGGGCGGTGCTTTCGATGCTGATCGGCGGTGTCAGGGAGCATAAGGACTGATGTCGGACACGCATCAGGACGAACCGCGAACCAGCTTTCTGCGGTCGTGGGCGATCCAGCGGCGGGTGATCGGCGCATTGTTGATGCGCGAAGTGATCACCCGTTACGGACGCCACAATATCGGCTTCCTCTGGCTTTTCATCGAGCCGATGATCTTCACCCTCGGTGTGACCGCCATATGGAGTCTGACGAAAGCGACGCATGGATCGAACCTGCCGATCGCAGCCTTTGCGCTGACCGGCTATTCGAGCGTTCTCGTCTGGCGCAACATGCCCTCGCGCCTGGTGGATTCGATCGAGCCGAATCTATCGCTGATGTATCACCGCAATGTGCGGGTCTTCGATATCTTCGCGGCGCGCCTGCTGCTGGAAGGGGTGGGCGTCGGGACGTCCTTCTTCATCCTGACGCTGGTCTTCGCGGCGGTCGGCCTGCTGCAAATGCCGGAAGATGTCCTCCTGGTCATCATCGGCTGGTGTATGCTTGCCTGGTGGGGCATGTCGTTGGGCATGTTCCTGGGGGCGTTGTCGCATCGCACCGAATTGGTCGACAAATTCTGGCACCCTATGGCCTATCTGCTGTTTCCGCTGTCGGGATCGGCCTTTCTGGTCGATGCTCTGCCGGCCGATTTTGCGAAGTTCGTGCTCTATCTGCCCATGGTGCATGGTGTGGAATGCGTGAGGGACGGCTTCTTCGGTTCTCAATTCGTCCCGCACTATGATCTGGGCTACATGGCGTTGTGCAACCTTTTCTTCACCGTTATGGCTCTGGCGGAAATTCGGCACGCTAGCCGCAATCTGGTTCCGGCATGATCCGACTTGAGAATATTTCGAAGGCCTATCATATCCGGTCGGGCCGGCAATGGGTTTTCCGCGACCTCAATCTCACGGTCGAACGGGGCGAGAAGATCGGCATTCTCGGGCGCAACGGCGCGGGTAAGTCGACGCTGATCCGTCTGATCGGCCGGGTCGAGGAGCCGACGTCCGGCCGCCTCGTCACGGACATGTCGATTTCCTGGCCGCTGGCCTTTTCCGGGGCCTTCCAACAGTCCCTGACCGGCATGGACAATCTGCGCTTCATCTGTCGCGTTTATGGAACCGACCCGGAGGAGGCGGCCGCCAAGGTCGAGGATTTCGCCGAGCTGGGCCGCTATATGCGCGAGCCGATCAAAACCTATTCGGCGGGTATGCGCGCGCGTCTGGGCTTCGGCATTTCCCTTGCGGTCGATTTCGACTGCTTCCTCATCGATGAGATCGTGGCGGTCGGCGACGCGCGCTTCCAGCAGAAATGCCATCACGAACTGTTCGAGAAGCGCAAGGATCGGGCCATGATCATCGTATCGCACAGCGATAATTATATTCGCGATCATTGCGACCGGGCGTCGGTGCTGGCCGGTGGCACGCTGGCCCATTTCACCGATATGGACGCGGCCTATGAATATTATCAGGCGCACGCTACCGAATGAACTGGTTTGAAGGACTGCTGAGGCGCCTATGTCCTTCGGCAGCCAGAACACCGGCCATCGCGCCATCCATGCCACGTCGATTGCTGGTGGATGTTTCCACCATCGCGCAGCATGACGCGGGCACGGGCATCCAACGGGTGGTGCGGGCGATCTGGCTTCATCTCCATCGCATGGATCTGGGCGGTGTCGCGCTGTTGCCGGTCGCGGCAACGGCTCGACGAGGCTATGGCGTCGCCGGGTTCGATCCTGATACGGGCCGCCTGGCGCTGCCCGCGCCGAACGCGCCCCCGCTCCGGGCGGGGGCGGGGGATATTTTCCTCGGCCTGGATCTGGCCGCGCATCGCCTGTCGCGCCACGAAGGCCAGATCGCGCGGTGGCGTCGCCGCGGGGCGACGGTGCATATCCTCGTCTATGATCTGCTCCCGCTCCAGCATCCCGAATGGTTTCCCGAAAGCACGGGGCGCAATTTCCGCAAATGGATCAAGGTGCTGGCCCGCCGTGCCGACAGCGCCATCTGCATTTCGCGGCAGGTCGCGGCCGATCTGGACGGCTGGCTTGCCGCGATGAAAGCGCCCCGGCGCGCGGAGATCGCATTGCCTGCTATCCCGTTGAGCGGAGCGGTCGAGGCGACCAATCCCACACAGGGTATCGGCGAGCAGGGTATCGAGGCGATTGCGCGCATCCGACAGCGACGAACGGTGCTGATGGTTGGCACGGTGGAGCCGCGAAAGGGGCATGATTGCATACTCGACGCCATGGCGCATCTTTGGCGCGTTGCTGGGGAAGATGCCCCCAACCTCATTCTTGTGGGGCGCCCCGGCTGGCGCACCGAAGCGCTGCAGGCGCGGATGCGGGCGCTGGAGGCGGAGGACGCGCGCTTCATCTGGCTGGACCAGGCATCGGATGAACTGCTGAGCGCCCTCTATGCGCACGCGGCCCTGGTCGTCATGCCGTCCCGTGGCGAGGGTTTCGGCCTGCCGATCGTCGAGGCGCTGCGCCAGGGCCGCAAGGTGTTGGCGCGCGACCTGCCGGTCTTTCGCGAACTGGCGCGGCCGGGCCTCTTCTATTTCAGCGACGAGGCGCCCGAAGCGCTCGGCGGCGAAATCCTCAATGTGTTGCGCGAGCCCGATCCAGCGCCATCGCTGAGCGATGGCTGGGACGACAGCGCCATGGCTTTGTTACGCGCGCTTGGTCTGACGGCGGCCTGACCGGGGGGCGGCCGACGCCAAAGCCCGGGTCCACGACGAAGCGGCCAGGCGCGCTTTCACGAGCGCGCCTGGCCCTTACCCCTCGGCCTTGATGGCTGTCATCATGACGCGCAAATTCGCGCGCCAATGCGGGGTGGGACCGCCCAGAGCCGCATAGGTCGACGCCTTGTCCAGCACCGAATAATGCGGCCGCTTCGCCGGCGTCGGATAGTCGCTGCTGGGGATCGGCACAATCCGGGCTCGCTGGTTCAGCAGGCCCGCCGCCAGCGCTTCCTCCTGGATCGCAACGGCAAAGTCGTACCAGCTTGCCGCGCCGCTGTCGGTATAATGGTGCAGGCCGGTGACACCCGCGCCAGCTCCCGTGCCTGCCATCGTCCAAAGCGCGCTCGCCAGACCCGGCGCATAGGTGGGCGTCCCGATCTGGTCGGCGACGACGCGCACTTCCGGCCGTTCGCCCATCAGGCGCAGCATGGTCCGCACGAAATTGCCGCCGGTGGGCGCATAGACCCAGGCGGTGCGCACGATCAGGGCATCCGGTCCCGCCAGTTGCTCGCCCACCAGCTTGGTCCGGCCATAGGCGCTCAGGGGTGCGGTCGGCGCATCGGGCGCATAGGGCACGCCGGACAAGCCGTCGAAGACGAAGTCGGTCGAGACATGAACGAAGCGGGCGCCGACAGCACGCGCCGCGTCGGCCAGCGTGCCGACCGCCGTGCCGTTGATCGCCAGCGCCAGCGCCTCTTCCTGTT
This sequence comes from Sphingobium sp. WR1, assembly GCF_059693745.1. Classification (NCBI taxonomy): domain Bacteria; kingdom Pseudomonadati; phylum Pseudomonadota; class Alphaproteobacteria; order Sphingomonadales; family Sphingobiaceae; genus Sphingobium; species Sphingobium sp. WR1. The sequence continues at coordinate 4,778 of NZ_JCATID010000040.1, forward strand.
CCGCCTTGTCCACCGCCGTATAGGCGGCGGCATTCAGCAACAGGTCGGGCTTTTCCTGCGCGACGAAGGCCCACACCGCTTCGGGCCGGGTGATGTCGAGTTCATCGACATCAACGCAGGTCAGCGCCGCGCCGGCGGGCGCGGTGGCCTGCAATCCGCGACCCAGCTGACCCTTGGCCCCGACGATCAGCGCCTTCATGCGAAGGCCTCGATCTCGGCCAGCGCCTTGCCGACGGCGTCCTTGCCCGACAGTTGCGGCTCCAGCCCTTCAAGCGGCCATTCGATGCCGACCGACGGATCGTTCCACATCAGCGAATGTTCGGCCGATGGATCATAGGTGGCGGTGCATTTGTAGAGAAACTCCGTGCCGTCCTCCAGCGCGACGAAGCCATGGGCAAAGCCTTCGGGCACCCAGAACATGCGCTTGTTGGCGGAGGACAGTTCGACGCCCACCCATTTTCCGAAATGCGGGCTGGACCTGCGAATGTCGACCGCCACGTCCCACACCCGCCCGGCGGTGACACGGACCAGCTTGCCCTGCGGATTGGGATTCTGGAAATGCAGGCCGCGCAGCACGCCGCGCGCGGACTTGCTATGGTTGTCCTGCATGAAGCGGAGGTCGAGGCCGGCTGCCCTGAAGGCGTCCGCGTTCCAGCTTTCGTAGAAGAAGCCGCGATCGTCGCCGAACACGCGCGGTTCGATGATCAGCGGGCCGGGAATGGCCGTTTTGACGATGTTCATGCGATTGCGCCCTTACCCTTCAACAGGTCCATCAGATAATTGCCATAGCCGCTCTTGCGCAGCGGCGAGGCGAGCGCTTCGAGCTGGCCATCGTCGATGAAGCCCTGTCGCCAGGCGATTTCCTCGGGACAGCACATTTTCAGCCCCTGCCGCTCCTCGGTCACGCGGACATAGAGCGCCGCGTCGAGCAGCGAGCCGTGGGTGCCGGTGTCGAGCCAAGCATAGCCGCGGCCCATGATCTCGACCGACAGCGCGCCTTCCTCCAAATAGAGGCGGTTGAGGTCGGTGATCTCCAGTTCGCCGCGAGGCGAGGGCGCCAGGTCGCGCGCCATGTCCACCGCGCGGCCGTCGTAGAAATAGAGGCCGGTGACGGCATAGTTGGATTTGGGCTGGGCCGGTTTTTCCTCGATCGTCTCGGCGCGGCCATCCTTGTCGAAGGACACCACGCCATAGGCGGTGGGATCGCCGACATAATAGCCGAAGACGGTGGCGCCGCTTTCCCGCCGGCCTGCGCTGGTCAACAGATCCACCAGGCCATGGCCGTAGAAGATATTGTCGCCCAGCACGAGCGTCGAAGGATCGCTGCCGACGAAATCGGCGCCGATATGATAGGCTTGGGCCAGCCCTTTTGGCTCGGGCTGGACGGCGTAGGAAAGGGATATGCCCAGTTCCTTGCCGTCCCCCAGCAACGCCCGGAAAGAAGGAGCGTCATGCGGGGTCGTGATGATCATGATGTCGCGAATCCCCGAAAGCATCAGGGTCGATAATGGATAATAGATCATCGGCTTGTCATAGACGGGCATCAATTGCTTGGAGACGCCCCTGGTCAATGGATAAAGTCTGGTGCCGGAGCCCCCCGCCAATATTATTCCCTTACGCACATCTGTCTCCCGTGGAAGGCTTGGCATGTGTAAATGGCGCAGAAAGCGTTTGCAAGATGATGTTGCGATGCATCAAAAATCTACGACGAAAGGATTGGGCATTATATAATAGTCGGGAAGTGACAAATGTAACATGGCGATGATAATCGACCGCCCATGACCTGCCCCCCGAAAGGTCCCTCATTCTGATGTAGAGTCTGTCCACGAGTTGACCCCGCCGGATCTCTCGTTCTGGCCGGTGGGGTCAATCAGACCGTCTATTTCGATGACGTAGAGGTCGATCGCTGACGGGCGCGCGCGCCTGTCCCTCTACAGCTCGTGAAACAAAGAACCCGCCGATGCGGATGCATCGGCGGGTTCTTTGTTTCAGCAAAAGGGCTTGGGAGCCGCTCCTTGCAACGGAAGCGGCTCCCGTGCCTTCAAAGACCTTATTCCATGTCCTCGGTGGTGAAATCCTCACCCTGGACGGCGCCCAGCGGATCGTCGCCGATCGCGGCCTCCGGGCCCTGGCGCAGTTCGGCGGCATGTTCCTGCGCAGCCGTCTTGGGCGCGATCAGGTCGACCTGGCTGGCGGCGCGCAGCGCGGCGCGCATCGCCGCGTCGCGCGACGAGGCGGCAACGCGCATACGGTTCATGCCCGCACCCGTGCCCGCCGGGATCAGGCGGCCGACGATGACATTCTCCTTGAGGCCCACCAGCGTATCCTTCTTGCCCTGGACCGCCGCTTCCGTGAGGACGCGGGTGGTTTCCTGGAAGGATGCCGCCGAGATGAAGGAACGGGTCTGGAGCGACGCCTTGGTGATGCCGAGCAGCACCGGCTTGCCCTCGGCCGGCTGGAAGCCGGGCGCGAGCTTGCTGTTGATCTCGTCCATCTCCTCGCGGTCGACCTGCTCGCCCACCAGCAAGGTGGTATCGCCCGACACGGTGATCTCGACCTTCTGCAGCATCTGACGAACGATCGTCTCGATATGCTTGTCGTTGATCTTCACGCCCTGCAAGCGATAGACTTCCTGGATTTCGGCGACCAGATATTCGGCCAGCGGCTCGATGCCGAGCACTTCCAATATGTCGTGCGGGTCGGGCGAACCACCGATCAGGTTGTCGCCGCGCTTCACATAGTCGCCTTCCTGAACGTCGATCACCTTGCTCTTGGGGATCAGATATTCGACCGGCTCGCCGCCATCCTCGGGATTGATGGCGATCTTGCGCTTCGCCTTGTAATCCTTGAGGAACTGAACGCGGCCCGACACCTTGGCAATGATCGCATTGTCCTTGGGCTTGCGGGCTTCGAACAGTTCGGCGACGCGCGGCAGACCGCCGGTGATGTCGCGGGTCTTGGCCGCTTCGCGGGAGACACGCGCCAGCACGTCACCGGCTTCCACCTGCTGCCCGTCCTCGACCGACAGAGTCGCGCCGACCGCCAGCATGTAGCGGGCCGCCTCGCCCGACTGATCGTCGAGCAGGGTGAGGCGGGGACGCAGATCCTCCTTCGACCGCGCCGAACCGCGATGTTCGGTGACGACGCGCTGGGCGATGCCGGTCGCTTCGTCGGTCTGCTCGGTCAGCGTCTTGCCGTCGATCAGGTCCTGATATTTCACGATACCCGGCTTTTCGGTGATCACCGGCATGGTGAACGGGTCCCACTCGGCAAAGCGGTCGCCCTTTTTCACTTCGTCGCCATCCGCGAACAGGATGGTGGCGCCGTAAGGCAGGCGGTGGGTTTCGCGCTCGCGGCCTTCGGAGTCGATGATCGCGACTTCGCCGTTGCGGGCGAGGCTCAGGCGACGGCCATTCTTGTCGACGATGGTGGGCATGTCGCGCAACTCGATCGTGCCGTCCGACATGGCTTCCAGGTTCGACGTTTCGTTGAAGTTCGCCGCGCCGCCGATGTGGAAGGTCCGCATGGTGAGCTGCGTGCCCGGTTCACCGATGGACTGCGCCGCGATGACGCCGACCGCTTCGCCGATATTGACCGGCGTGCCGCGGGCGAGATCACGGCCGTAGCATTTGCCGCACACGCCCATCTTGCTTTCGCAGATCAGGGGTGAGCGGATCTTCACCGCCTGCGTGCCGATCGCCTCGATCTGCGCCACCAGCGCTTCGTCGAGCAGCGTGCCGATCGGCACGATGACCGAACCGTCCTTGCTGTCGACGATGTCCTGCGCCGTGGTGCGGCCCAGGATACGCTCGCCGAGCGAGGCGATGACCGAGCCGCCCTGGACGATGGCCTTCATCTCCAGCGCCTTTTCGGTGCCGCAATCTTCCTCGACGATGGTGCAGTCCTGCGACACGTCGACCAGACGGCGGGTCAGATAGCCCGAGTTCGCCGTCTTGAGCGCGGTGTCGGCCAGGCCCTTGCGCGCGCCGTGGGTCGAGTTGAAATATTCAAGGACGGTCAGGCCTTCCTTGAAGTTCGAGATGATCGGCGTTTCGATGATCTCGCCCGACGGCTTGGCCATCAGGCCACGCATACCGGCAAGCTGCTTCATCTGCGCCTGCGAACCACGGGCGCCCGAATGCGCCATCATGTAGATCGAGTTGATGGGCGCCATGCGGCCATTCTCGTCCTTGGGCTGGGCGCGGATTTCGTCCATCATGGCGTTCGCCACCTGGTCGCCGCAACGGCTCCAGGCGTCGATCACCTTGTTGTACTTTTCCTGCTGGGTGATCAGGCCGTCCTGATATTGCTGCTCATAATCGGCCACCAGCGCCTTGGTCTCGTCGACGAAGGTCGTCTTCGAATCCGGGATCACCATGTCGTCCTTGCCGAAGCTGATGCCGGCCTGGAACGCATGGCGGAAGCCCAGCGACATGATGGCGTCGGCGAACAGCACCGTGTCCTTCTGGCCGGTGTGGCGATAAACCTGGTCGATGACGTCCCCGATTTCCTTCTTGGTGAGAAGGCGGTTGACGACGTCGAAAGGCACCTTGTGCGACTTGGGCAGGCATTCGCCCAGCAACATCCGGCCCGGTGTGGTTTCGAACCGCTTCATATATTGCTGACCATTTTCGTCGGTCTGCGGCACGCGGCTGATGATCTTCGAATGCAGGGTGACGGCCTTGGCGTAGAGGGCCTGATGGACCTCCTGCATGTCGGCCAGCAACATGCCTTCGCCCGGCTCGCCTTCACGTTCCATGGACAGGTAATAGATACCCAGAACCATGTCCTGCGAGGGGACGATGATCGGCTTGCCGTTCGCGGGCGAGAGGATGTTGTTGGTGGACATCATCAGCACGCGCGCTTCCAGCTGGGCCTCAAGGCTCAGGGGGACGTGCACGGCCATCTGGTCGCCATCGAAGTCGGCGTTGAAGGCCGAGCAGACCAGCGGGTGAAGCTGGATCGCCTTGCCCTCGATCAGCACGGGTTCGAACGCCTGGATGCCCAGACGGTGGAGCGTCGGCGCACGGTTCAGCATGACCGGGTGCTCGCGGATCACCTCGTCCAGAATGTCCCAGACTTCCTTGCGCTCCTTCTCGACCCACTTCTTCGCCTGCTTCAGGGTCATGGACAGACCCTTGGCGTCGAGGCGGGCGTAGATGAAGGGCTTGAACAGTTCGAGCGCCATCTTCTTGGGCAGGCCGCACTGGTGCAGCTTGAGTTCCGGGCCGGTCACGATGACCGAACGGCCCGAATAGTCGACGCGCTTGCCGAGCAGGTTCTGACGGAAGCGGCCCTGCTTGCCCTTGAGCATGTCGGACAGCGACTTCAATGGACGCTTGTTCGCGCCGGTGATGACGCGGCCGCGGCGGCCGTTGTCGAACAGGGCGTCGACGGCTTCCTGCAACATGCGCTTTTCGTTGCGGACGATGATGTCCGGCGCGCGCAGTTCCATCAGCCGCTTCAGGCGGTTGTTGCGGTTGATGACGCGACGATAGAGGTCGTTAAGGTCCGACGTTGCGAAGCGGCCGCCGTCCAGCGGTACCAGCGGGCGCAGTTCCGGCGGGATGACCGGCACGACGTCCAGGATCATCCATTCGGGACGGTTGCCCGATTCCAGGAAGCTCTCGACGACCTTTAGCCGCTTGATGATCTTCTTGGGCTTGAGTTCCGACTTGGTGGTGGCCAGCTCCTCGAGCAGCGCCAGCTTCTCGCCCTCCAGGTCGAGGTCCATCAGCATCTGCTTGACCGCTTCCGCACCGATGCCGGCGGAGAAGGCGTCCTCGCCATACTCATCCTGCGCGTCGAGCAGTTCGTCCTCGGTCAGCAGCTGGAACTTCTCCAGCGGGGTCAGGCCCGGCTCGGTGACGATATAGGATTCGAAATACAGGACGCGCTCAAGCTGCTTGAGCTGCATGTCGAGCAGCAGGCCGATGCGCGAGGGCAGCGACTTCAGGAACCATATATGCGCGACCGGGGCGGCGAGTTCGATATGGCCCATCCGCTCGCGGCGGACTTTCGACACCGTAACTTCGACACCGCATTTTTCGCAGACGATGCCCTTATACTTCATGCGCTTATATTTGCCGCACAGGCACTCATAGTCCTTGATCGGACCGAAGATGCGCGCGCAGAACAGGCCGTCACGCTCGGGCTTGAACGTGCGGTAGTTGATGGTTTCCGGCTTCTTGATCTCGCCGAAGGACCAGCTGCGGATACGCTCGGGGGAAGCGAGGCCGATCTGGATCTGGTCGAAGGTTTCCGGCTTCTGGACCGGGTTCGCGAAGTTGGTCAGTTCGTTCATATCTCAATTCCCTCTAGAGGGTAAATTTCCGGGCTGCGAAAGGGGAGGGGACGCCGCCATAGCGGCGCCCGCCAATCCTTATTCCGCTGCCGCCGCCATGCCGTCACCATCCTCGATCTCGTCCATCGCGGCGAGTTCGACGTTGAGGCCCAGCGAGCGCATTTCCTTGACCAGCACGTTGAAGCTTTCGGGAATGCCGGCCTCGAACGTGTCGTCGCCCTTGACGATCGCCTCATAGACCTTGGTGCGGCCGACCACGTCGTCCGACTTCACCGTCAGCATTTCCTGCAACGTGTAGGCGGCGCCATAGGCCTGGAGCGCCCACACCTCCATTTCACCGAAGCGCTGGCCGCCGAACTGCGCCTTGCCGCCCAGCGGCTGCTGGGTGACGAGCGAGTAGGGGCCGATGGAACGGGCGTGGATCTTGTCGTCGACCAGATGGTGCAGCTTGAGGACATATTTATAGCCGACAGTCACCTTGCGGTCGAAATTGTCGCCGGTGCGGCCGTCGTAAAGGACAACCTGACCGGATTCATCCAGACCCGCCAGCTTCAGCATCGCCGACACGTCGGATTCGACGGCGCCGTCGAACACCGGCGTCGCCATCGGCACGCCACCACGGACATTCTGCGCCAGTTCGACGATATCGTCTGCGCTGCGCTGGTCGATCTCGGCGGCATAGTTGCTGCCATAGATGGTCTTGAGCAACTCCTTCACCGCCTCGGGGGGCTGGCCCGCCTCGGGGTTCGGATTGGCTTCGCGCCAGCTGTCCAGAGCCTTGCCGATCTGAGCGCCCAGACCGCGCGCGGCCCAGCCCAGATGCGTTTCGAAGATCTGGCCGACGTTCATGCGCGAGGGCACGCCCAGCGGGTTCAGCACGAAGTCGACCGGCGTGCCGTCCTCCAGGAAGGGCATGTCTTCCTGCGGCAGGATGCGGCTGATGATGCCCTTGTTGCCGTGACGGCCGGCCATCTTGTCGCCCGGCTGGAGCTTGCGCTTCACCGCGACGAACACCTTGACCATCTTCAGCACGCCCGGCGGCAGTTCGTCGCCGCGCTGCAGCTTGTCGACACGATCCTCGAACTTCTCGACGATCAGCTTCACCGCTTCGTCATACTGCGCCTTGACGGCTTCGATGCCGGCCTGGCGGACATCGTCCTCGACCGCGAACTTCCACCATTCGTGGCGCTCGACCTCGCCCAGCAGGGCCTCGTCGATCACCACGCCCTTCCTGATGCCCTTGGGCGCCGCCGAAGCGGTCTGGCCGGTCAGCATTTCCGCCAGGCGGTTGAAGGTCGCACGGTTCAGAATGCCGCGTTCGTCCTCGCGGTCCTTGGCGAGACGGTCGATTTCCTCCCGCTCGATCGCCATGGCGCGTTCGTCCTTGTCGATGCCGTGGCGGTTGAAGACGCGCACTTCCACGACCGTGCCGGCGACGCCCGGCGGCAGACGCAGCGACGTGTCGCGCACGTCGCTCGCCTTTTCACCGAAGATCGCGCGGAGCAACTTTTCTTCCGGGGTCATCGGCGATTCACCCTTGGGGGTGATCTTGCCGACCAGGATATCGCCCGGCTCCACCTCGGCGCCGATGTAAACGATGCCTGCCTCGTCGAGGTTGCGCAGCGCTTCCTCGCCGACATTCGGGATGTCGCGGGTGATGTCCTCCGGCCCCAGCTTGGTGTCGCGGGCCATGACCTCGAACTCCTCGATATGGATCGAGGTGAAGACGTCGTCCTTCACGATCCGCTCGGAGATCAGAATGGAGTCTTCGTAATTGTAGCCGTTCCAGGGCATGAACGCGACCAACACGTTGCGGCCCAGCGCCAGCTCGCCCATCTCGGTCGATGGGCCGTCGGCGATGACGTCGCCGGCCTGGACCAGTTCGCCCACCTTCACCAGCGGACGCTGGTTGATGCAGGTGTCCTGGTTGGAGCGCTGGAACTTCTGCAGCGTGTAGATGTCGACGCCCGACTGACCGGGTTCGACGTCGCCGGTGGCGCGGATGACGATACGGGTCGCGTCGACCTGGTCGATGATGCCCGCACGGCGAGCCGCGATCGCCGCGCCGGAGTCACGGGCCACGGTGCCCTCCATGCCGGTGCCGACGAACGGCGCCTCGGCGCGGACCAGCGGCACCGCCTGCCGCTGCATGTTCGATCCCATCAGCGCGCGGTTGGCGTCGTCATTTTCCAGGAACGGAATGAGCGAGGCCGCGACCGACACCAGCTGCTTGGGGCTGACGTCCATCAGGGTGATGTTGTCCTTCGGCGCCATCAGGAATTCGCCGGCTTCACGGGCCGAGATCAGGTCCTCGGCGAAGCTGTGGTCGGCGTTCAGTTCCGCGTTCGCCTGCGCGATCGTGTGCTTGGCTTCCTCCATCGCCGACAGATAGACGACGTCGTTCGTCACCTTGCCGTCGATCACCTTGCGGTAGGGCGTCTCGATGAAGCCATATTTGTTGACGCGGCTGAAGGTGGCCAGCGAGTTGATCAGGCCGATGTTCGGGCCTTCGGGCGTTTCGATCGGGCAGATACGGCCATAATGGGTCGGGTGAACGTCGCGGACTTCGAAGCCGGCGCGCTCGCGGGTCAGACCGCCCGGCCCAAGCGCCGACACGCGGCGCTTGTGGGTGACTTCGGACAGCGGGTTGGTCTGATCCATGAACTGCGAGAGCTGCGAGCTGCCGAAGAACTCGCGCACCGCGGCCACGGCGGGCTTCGCGTTGATGAGGTCGTTCGGCATCACGGTCGACACGTCGACGCTCGACATGCGCTCCTTGACCGCGCGCTCCATGCGCAGCAGGCCGACGCGATACTGGTTCTCCAGCAGTTCGCCGACCGAACGGACGCGACGGTTGCCGAGATTGTCGATATCGTCGATCTCGCCCTTGCCGTCCTTCAGGTTCACCAGTTCCTTGACCACGGCGAGGATGTCCTCGACGCGCAGCGTGGTGACGGTGTCCTCTGCGTCCAGGTCGAGGCGCATGTTCATCTTGACGCGGCCGACGGCCGACAGGTCATAGCGTTCGGCGTCGAAGAAGAGGCCGGCGAACAGCGCTTCGGCGGTTTCCTTCGTCGGCGGCTCGCCGGGGCGCATGACGCGATAGATGTCGGACAGGGCCTGGTCGCGCTCCTCGGCCTTGTCGGCCTTGAGCGTATTGCGGATCCAGGGACCGGTAGTGACATGGTCGATGTCGAGCAGTTCGAGGCGGTCGATGCCGGCCTTGTCCAGCTTTTCGAGATTTTCGGGCGACACTTCGTCGCCGGCCTCGATGTAGATCTCGCCGGTGCTCTCGTTGATCAGGTCATAGGCGCTGTAGCGGCCGAAGATTTCCTCGGTCGGGATCAGCAGCGTCTCCAGCCCGTCCTTCTCCGCCTTGTTGGCGGCGCGGGGGCTGATCTTGTGGCCGGCGGCGAACACGACTTCGCCCGACTTGGCGTCGACGATGTCGAAGGCGGGCTTCAGGCCGCGCCAGGCTTCGGCGACATAGGGAATCTGCCAGCCGCCTTCGCCGCGCAGGAAGACCACCTTATTGTAGAACTGACCCAGGATTTCCTCGGCGGTCAGGCCCAGCGCATAGAGAAGCGCCGTCACCGGCAGCTTGCGCTTGCGGTCGATACGGACGTTGACGATGTCCTTGGCGTCGAATTCGAAGTCCAGCCAGGAACCGCGATAGGGGATGACGCGCGCGGCGAAGAGATATTTGCCCGACGAATGGGTCTTGCCCCGGTCATGGTCGAACAGCACGCCCGGCGAACGGTGCATCTGCGACACGATGACGCGCTCGGTGCCGTTGACGATGAAGGTGCCGTTCTGCGTCATGAGCGGCATGTCGCCCATGTACACGTCCTGCTCCTTGATATCGAGCACCGAACGGGTCTCGGTGTCCTGGTCGACTTCGAACACGATCAGGCGCAGCGTGACGCGCATCGGCGCCGCATAGGTGATGCCGCGCTGACGGCATTCCTCGACGTCATATTTCGGATCTTCAAGTTCGTAGTGCACGAAGTCCATTTCGGCGGTGCCGGCGAAGTCGCGGATCGGGAAGACGCTGCGCAGGGTCTTTTCCAGGCCCGACACATAGCCGATCGACGGATCGGAGCGCAGAAACTGTTCGTAGCTCTCCCTTTGCACTTCGATCAGGTTCGGCATCTGCACCACTTCGTGGATGTCGCCGAACACCTTGCGGATGCGCTTCTTAGCGCCGGTGTTGATCGTTGGGAGAGCCTTGGTCGCCATGCGTTGTCCTTGCCTTCATTCGTCGCGTTTTTTCGCATCACAGCGAAAATTCAGCCCGGCATGGCAAGCGAAAGGGGGTGATTCGTCCCTTTGTCGCCACGCAAAAAAGTGCGGGCCGGGACTGTCCGATCCGCACTGTCAGCGTCTTGTAACCCGCCAAATTCGCCCAATACCGCCGGTTTCGCGCGCTACCCGAACCCGGTCCCCGGGCGATCCGGGGGACGGCCAGTCCCCTTTCCGAGCGAAAGAAGCAGGCCGATTTCGAACCTCGATATAGAATGTCGCCCGCCCTTTGTGAAGGGGGAGCGGCATTCTCTTTCCATGAGGACGAACCCCAGGGGCTTTTCCCTAGCCCTGGTCGATCACGACGATACAGGCCGCATTGGGGCCGCTGCTGCTGTTCACGGCGGCTGACACGCTGTAGCTCCCTGAACTGTCGGAGCTGCTCAGCGCCAATTTGTCCTTCAGCTTCTTCCACCAATGTTCGGCGGAATGATCGTCGTTGGTGAAGGCGACCGCCGCGCCGTTGCTGCCGCTATAGGGGCAGGTCCAGGCCAGCGCCAGCTTGGGCGCCGAACCGCCGTTCTTCGGTTCGAAGATCATTGCGCCCTCCGTGCCGAACAGCGCCGCCTTGCGCTTTTCCGCGTAGAACAGGCCCATATAGACCAGCGGCGTGGGCGCACCTTCGGTCTCCAGCGTGATGCTGCCGCCGATCTGCGTCTCGTCATCCGAATGAAGCTTCTTGAGGTCGGCGACCATGAAGCCGCTCATCTTGCCATGATTGAGGTAGAGGCCGTCATGGTCCTTGTCGGTCGCGCCCTTGCGCCATTTCTTCACCGACAGGGCGCTGCTGCTGTTGTTGACGACAAGCCCGACGAAGGAGGCCTGCTTGGTGAGTAGGAAGATCGCGATCTCGACGATGACGGTCGCGGCCAGGCCGCCCCAGGCGGCGACGCCGATCTCGGAAATGCCTGCGACGATGCGGGCGCTGAATCCCTTGGCGGTGGACTTCCAGGCATAATAGGCGACCGGACCCAGGCCCGACAGGCCGGTTCCCAATATGGTCGCGGCGATGGTCGCGGGGGTCGCGCCGCTGCCCTGGGTCAGGCGAAGCGTCGACAGGATGCCGGACACGAATTCGGCGACGTCGCTGCCGGTCTTCGTCTCGATGTTCGGCACGTCGGACTGTTCCCAGCTGATGTCGGGGAAGATGGTCGCGCCGGTGTCCTGCGCGCTCTTCAGGGCGGCGATCACCGATGTGTGCGCCTCGGGGTCCTCGCCGGGCGCGGCGCCTTCCATCTGGCGGACGATGGCCGGATAGAGGGTGGCGCGCAGCGCGTCGGCGACATCCTCATCGTCATGCTCTTTTAGAATAGAAATCAGGTCTATGTCATATTGATGACCAATATCTTCAAGTGCTCCCATCGCTTCATTCTGTAATTCTGCCGATGTTATTGCCTTCTCAAGCATGGAATATCTCCAGATATAGTAAGAATCTGCGATATTGATACGGCAATTTTGTCGTATCTTTGCCATGAAAATAGAAAAATTCGATTCGAGTCGATGAATTTTAGTATAAAATTAAGGTTAACGAATCTTCTGTTTGGAAAGATGGCCATATTATTCGCGGCCTGCCCTCACGCCCGTCGACGATGCGTAGGGAGCCTGTTTGGAAGGCGTAATATCAAGGGTCGGGGAATATCCGCGTCGAACCCCGGTCGCTCTGCCTCGGATCGATCCGTTCAGGGCGTCGGGGGCTTGGCGGCCATGTCCGGCGGGCCGATCTTCACCGTTTCGAACCGCTCATTGCGCCGCACGCCTGCCAGCCCGCTGTCGCCGGGCGTCACCGGCGGCGGCACCATCACGGTCGGCACGCGCTGACGCATACATTGGCTCTGGACCGCGCGCGGTGTCTGCGCGCAATTCCACAGCGCGCGCTGCAATCCGCTGGCGGCATTGTGGATATAGGCGAAGCTCATCGCCTCGATTTCCTTGTCGCCCAGCGGCAGCCTGCTCGGCGCGCTGCCCGCGCGCCAGGCCATGATCCGGCATTCCGCCCGCCCGGCGCAGAAGGTCTGCGCCATGGCCGGCCAGCTGTCGGGCGTTCCGCCGCGTGGCAGCTCGACCATGAAGCTCTTGCCGTCCGGTCCCAGCACCGTCAGCCGCACGCCACCGACCGTCTTGCCCAGCGACGCCGCATCGATCAACTGCTGCGGCTGCGCGGCGAGGGCGGCCGCGCCGGCTCCCGCCACCATCAGCGGCGATCCGTCCATGGGAATCGCGCCGGCCTCCTTGTGCGCGACGGACAGGCGCGCGATCCTTGCGATCAGCGGTTCGCCGCCATCGGCCCGCTTGCGAAAGGCCGGCGGCGTTCCCCACCAGCCGCGCCAGCGGAAGAAGAGGTGCGTGCCGACCGCCGTGATCTTGTCCAGGCTGCCGCTCCAATAGGGCACGACCCAGTCGGTATGATAATGGGTGGCATGGCCGACCGGCTTGTAGACCTTGCCCGCCAGCGCCCGCGTCGCGATATCGCGCGCCCGTTCCCAGGCCGCCTGTCCCGGCGTGCGTGCCAGCGCGCCGTCGCAGGTGAAGGTGAACTGGCATCCTGTGCTGCGCTCCTGTCCCTGGAACACCACGCCGCACACGCTCTTGGGGAAGGCCGGGTGGCGCACCCGGTTCAGCACCACCTGCGCCACGGCCTGCTCGCCCACGGCATCGTCGCCGGCCTCATAGAGTTCCGCCGCGGCCAGGCAGTCGGTCGCGCGCGCCAGATCCGTTGTCGACCCCGCGAACACATAGGGGCGCGCGGCCGGATTGGGATCGCGGGAAAAGGGGATTTCGGCATTGAACGCCCGCGCCTGGTCGCGGTCCAGCGCATAATTTTCGACCGGCTCCACCGGCGGCGGCGGGGTGGTGGGCCGCCGCAGCCGCGCCGCGGCCATCGCGTCGAAGCGGGGCGAGGCGCCGGGCGGGCGCGGCCGGCTTTCCCAGCCGGCCACCGCCACGGGCAAGCCGACGAACAGCAGCGCCCAGACCGGCCACATGAGCGCATGTGGCCGCAGGGAGGAGGATGCGTCGGTCATGCCCTGCCCGATATGGTCTTATTCGGGCAGGAAGTCCGGCACCGACAAATAGCGTTCGCCGGTATCATAGTTGAAGCCCAGAACACGGCTGCCCGCCGGGAGTTCCCTCAGCTTCTGCGCGATCGCGGCGAGCGTCGCCCCCGATGAGATGCCGACCAGCATCCCTTCCTCGGTTGCGGCGCGGCGGGCGAAGGCCTTGGCGTCGGCCGGATCGACCTGGATCACGCCGTCGAGCAACTGGGTATGCAGGTTCGCCGGGATGAAGCCCGCGCCGATGCCCTGGATCGGATGCGGGCCGGGCTGGCCGCCGCTGATGACCGGCGACAGGGTCGGCTCGACCGCATAGACCTTCAGGCCGGGCCATTGCTTCTTCAGCACCTCGGCCGCGCCGGTGATATGGCCGCCGGTGCCCACGCCCGTCACCAGCACGTCGATCGGCGCTTCGGCGAAGTCGGCCAGGATTTCCTGCGCGGTGGTGCGGACATGCACGTCGATATTGGCGGGGTTCTCGAACTGTTGCGGCATCCAGCTGTCGGGCGTCTGCGCCACCAGTTCCAGCGCGCGCTCGATCGCGCCCTTCATGCCCTTTTCGCGCGGGGTGAGGTCGAAGCTCGCGCCATAGGCCAGCATCAGCCGACGACGCTCGATCGACATGCTTTCGGGCATGACCAGGATCAGCTTATAACCCTTGACCGCCGCGACCATGGCGAGGCCGACGCCCGTATTGCCCGACGTCGGCTCGATGATGGTGCCGCCGGGCTTCAGTTCGCCCGATGCCTCGGCCGCCTCGATCATGGCTAGCGCAATGCGGTCCTTGATCGACCCGCCGGGGTTCGACCGTTCCGATTTGATCCAGACTTCTGCCCCATTCGCGTCTGGGCCGAACAGCCGGTTGACGCGGATATGCGGCGTATTGCCGATGGTTTCGAGAATCGTGGCAGCTTTCATAGGGCCTTCTCCATATTGCTGTCCGCTCGCCCGCTTTCGGGTGGATCGAAGCTACGTGCTAGGCGCAATTCGGGAAAGAGTCGCGCCCAAATAAGGGTTATGATGATCGCGCCCACGCCGCCGCCGATCACCGCCGCGACCGGGCCGACCAGCGCGGCGAGGAAGCCCGATTCCGCCTCGCCCAGTTCGTTGGAGGCGGAAATGGTGAGCTGCGACAGGCTCGACACCCGCCCGCGCATCGCGTCGGGCGTGTGGATCTGCACCAGCGACTGGCGCACGAAGACCGACACCATGTCCGCGCTGCCCAGCACCACCAGCGCGGCGACTCCGGTCTCCACCGCGATGGCGCGCGGCAGGAAGGCGGTGCAGCCGAAGGCGATAGTGGCAAGGCCGAACAGGATGACCGCGCCCAGCATCTTCAGACCCACCTCGGTCTTCATCGGACGGAAGGAGAACCAGAGCGCGGTGACGGCCGCGCCGACGCCGGGCGCTGCGGCCAGATGGCCAAGGCCCGCCGACCCCACATGCAATATGTCGCGGGCATAGACCGGCAGCAGCGCGGTCGCGCCGGCCAGCAGCACCGCGAACAGATCGAGCGTTATCGTCGCCAGCACCAGCCGGTTGCCCATCACATAGGTGAAGCCATCGGTCATCTGGCGGATCGGATGACGGCTGGTGTCGCGCGGCGGCTGCGGCACCTTGCCGATCATCAGCATGGCGACCAGCGCCATGCCAAAGAGCGTCGCCGCCAGCGCATAGGCGCCCCAGGGCGTCGCCGCATAGGCATATCCGCCCAGCGCCGGCCCCGCGATCATGCCCGTCTGCCAGGCGACGCTGGAAATGGCGATGGCGTTGGGCAGGACGGCGGGCGGCACCAGATTGGGCGCCAGCGCGCCATAGGCCGGCCCGTTGAAGGCGCGGGTGATGCCGACGATGACGGCGATGCCGAAGATCAGCTTAAGGCTGACCCAGCCCTCATAGGTGGCGAAGGCGAGCAGGCCCGACGCCATGGTCAGCAGCGCCAGCGTCAGCCGGGTGATGATCCGCCGGTCATAATGGTCCGCGACCCAGCCCGTGATCGGCGTCAGGAAAAAGAGCGGCAGGAACTGCGCCAGCCCGATCAGCCCAAGCTGCGCCGACGCCCCCGCCGTCGTCATCGTCTCGCGCGCGATATTATAGGCCTGCCACGCCAGCACGATCATCATGCCATATTGCGCCAGCACCGCGCACAGCCGCCCGACCAGATAGGCGCGGAAATTGCCGAACTGGAGGGGATGACGGGGCGGGAGAGGGGCGGTCATGCCGACGGCTTTAGCCGGGCGTCGGGGCAATGGGCAACTGCTCCGCTAGGCAATGCGCACAGCTTTTCTTGCCATGGACCATGCGGGTCTATGCACGGAGCCGCCGGCATTGGGGCGAGGGCGCGCGCCGTTTCGAAGGGGCGCCAGCGGCAATGCGCATCGCCGGGATACGGCCTGAAATCCAGTATGCGGGTTTCGACCACGGCGGACGTTCCTTCTCCCCCTTTTCCGGCCGTCCGGGGGGGGCGCATGGTCTCCTCCACCGCGCCGCAATAAAATGACTCAAGGGTCTGGCCGTTTCGGGGGGAAGTGGTTACATGGGCCGCCACAAATCCCCCTGGGGCCTGCCGCCGGTCCCGCAGCAGAAAGTGGCTTTTCCATGGATATCCGCCTCGGCCTCACCTTTGACGACGTGCTGTTGCAGCCCGCCGAATCCGATGTGCTGCCCAGCCAGGCGGACACGTCCACGCAGGTCACGCGCGAAATCAAGCTCAACATCCCGATCCTGTCGTCCGCCATGGACACGGTGACGGAAGCGGACATGGCGATCGTGATGGCGCAGCTGGGCGGCATCGGCGTGCTGCATCGCAACCTGACCGTCGAGGAACAGGCCGACGCGGTGCGCGCGGTCAAGCGGTTCGAGAGCGGCATGGTCGTCAATCCCATCACCATCCTGCCCAGCGCGACGCTGGCCGACGCCCAGATGCTGATGCAGCGCCACAAGATCAGCGGCATTCCGGTGGTCGAGGCGAGCGGCAAGCTGGTCGGCATCCTGACGCACCGCGACACGCGCTTTGCCGAAAATCCGAGCCAGCCGGTCAGCGAGCTGATGACCAGGGACAATCTGGCGACGGTCAAGGCCGGGGTCAGCCAGGATGAGGCGCAGCGGCTGCTGCACCAGCGCCGGATCGAGAAGCTGCTGGTGGTGGACGACGCCTATCATTGTATCGGCCTCATCACCGTCAAGGATATCGAAAAGGCCGTCACCTACCCGCAGGCGACCAAGGATGCGTCGGGCCGCCTGCGCGTCGCCGCCGCCTCCACCGTGGGCGACAAGGGGCTGGAGCGCAGCAAGGCGCTGATCGACGCGGAATGCGACCTGATCGTCATCGACACCGCCCATGGCCACAGCAAGCAGGTCGCCGTCGCGGTCGAGGCGGTGAAGAAATTGTCCAACCATGTCCAGGTCGTCGCCGGCAACGTCGCCACCGCCGAAGCGACCAAGGCGCTGATCGGCGCGGGCGCTGACTGCGTGAAGGTCGGCATCGGTCCCGGCTCCATCTGCACCACCCGCGTCGTCGCGGGCGTGGGCGTGCCGCAGCTGACCGCCGTCATGGATTCGGCGGAGGAAGCGGCGAAGCATGGCGTGCCGGTGATCGCCGACGGCGGCCTGCGCACATCGGGCGACGTGGCGAAGGCGCTGGCGGCGGGCGCGGGCTGCGTCATGGTCGGGTCGCTGCTGGCGGGCACGGCCGAAGCGCCGGGCGAAACCTTCCTCTATCAGGGCCGCGCCTATAAGAGCTATCGCGGCATGGGCAGCGTCGGCGCGATGGCGCGCGGCAGCGCCGACCGCTATTTCCAGGCGGACATCAAGGACCAGATGAAACTGGTGCCCGAAGGCATCGAGGGCCAGGTGCCGTTCAAGGGGCCGGCCAAGGACGTCATCCACCAGTTGGTCGGCGGCGTGAAGGCGGCGATGGGCTATACCGGCAGCCGCACGATCAAGGATTTGCAGGAGCGCGCCCGCTTCGTCCAGATCACCAATGCCGGCCTGTCGGAAAGCCATGTGCATGACGTGACGATCACGCGGGAAGCGCCCAATTATCCGACGCGCTGACATATGGGTAAAGCCCCTCCCCTTCAGGGGAGGGGTTGGGGTGGGGGCCATCCTCATGACGCAGCGCCTGGGGCACGCCCCCACCCCCTACCCCTACCCTGAAGGGGAGGGGCTTTTGCCGTTATGACCCCATCCGCGCGCATCCAGGCCGCGATCGACCTTCTCGACGCCATCATTGCGTCGGCGCGCGACGGCGGGCCGGCGGCCGATACGCTGATCGCCCGCTATTTCAAGGAACGGCGCTATGCCGGGTCGCGCGACCGGCGGGCGGTGCGCGACCATGTCTATGACGCGATTCGCCGCGTCGCCGAGCGGCCGGAGACGGGACGGGAAGCGATGATCGGCCTCGCGCAGGAGCGGCCAGAACTCGCAGCGCTGTTCGACGGGTCTGCCTACGCGCCGCTGCCGATCGAGCCGGGCGAGTCCGCGACGGAAGCAGGCGCGGTGCCCGGCTGGCTCCAGCCGTTGCTGGCGGCTCCGGTGGAGCAGGATGCGCTGCTGGGCCGCGCGCCGGTCGACCTGCGGGTCAACCGGCTGAAGGCGGTGCCCGCCGATGTCGCCCTCCTGCTGCCCGACGCCGCGCCGATCGCGGGCCTGCCCGACGCGCTGCGCCTGCCCGAAGGCTGGCCGGTCGAGCAGCATCCGGCATGGAAGGACGGGCTGGTCGAGGTGCAGGACGCCGGCAGCCAGTGGATCGCGGCCGCCTGCGATGTGCGGCCAGGCATGACGGTGGTGGATCTGTGCGCCGGGGCGGGCGGCAAGACGCTGGCGCTCGCCGCCGCCATGGCGGGGCGGGGCAGGCTGGTCGCCGCCGACACGATCCGGTCGCGCCTCGCCCGGCTGGAGCCGCGCGCCGCGCGGGCCGGGGCGACCTTCATCGAGACGCTGCTGCTGGACCAGAGCCACGAGGCGCGCGGGCTGGCGGCTTTGCAGGGGCAGGCGGACGTCGTGCTGGTCGATGCGCCCTGTTCGGGCACGGGCACCTGGCGGCGCAATCCCGAGGCGCGCTGGCGGCTGACGCAGGCGCGGCTGGACCGGCTCGTCGCGGAACAGGCCCGAATCCTCGATTTCGCGACGCCCTTGCTCGCGCCCGGCGGCGTGCTAGTCTATGCCACTTGTGCGCTGACCGACCGGGAAGGGTGCGATCAGGTCGATGCCTTCCTTGTCCGCCATGCCGGCTGGACGGCGGAGCCGGTCGACCTGCCCGTCGGGCGGCATCATGGCGCGGGGCTGCTGCTGACGCCGGGACATGACGGCAGCGACGGCTTCTATTTCGCGCGGCTCAAGCGGGGGGCTTGAAACAGAGCATGGACAAGGCCGCGCAAAATCGCGACACTTTCCATTTGGGCTTGGCCCCGGAATCAGCGCCTGAAACATGGCTGGAGATCATAATGCGTTTCACCCCTGCCTCGATCGCCCTCGCCGCCGTTTTGACCACCGTGTCGAGCATGGGCCTGAGCCAGAAGCCGGACAACCAGATCAGCCCCAAATCGATCGAATGGCAGAAGGCGGGTGAGGAAGCCCGCAAGGCCGGCAATTTGCAGGGCGCCAATGACGCGCTGGAAAGCGCGCTGGCGGTCGATCCGCGCAACCGCGCCGCCTTCATCGAACTCGCCCAGGTCGCGCGCGCGCAGGGGCTTCAGGGCAAGGCGATCCGCCTCTACAAGGAAGCGCTGCTGCTCGACCCGACCGACGTCACCGCGCTGGCCGGGCAGGGCGAGGCGATGATGGAGAAGGGCGCAGTCGCCAGCGCCAGGGAGGTGCTGGCCGAGGCGCAGAAGCTGTGCAAGGCGGACTGCGCGCCCGTCGGCAAGCTGGCGGCCGCGATCCAGAAGGGGCCGCCCGCTGTCGCCATGACCAGCAAGGATGCGGTCCCCTCGCCGCAGGGCAAGATGACTGAGCAGCCTTGATACGGGGCATCGGCGGATCGAAACGAAAGGCGAACTGCCGCTCCGCGTCACGGATTGCGGACCGGCAGGAAGCGACCCATTTCGTCATTCCCGCCTTCGCAGGAATGACGCCAGCGGAAAAGGGGAGCGCTTGGGAGCGAGTTTCTCGACTTCGCTTGAAACGAACGGAGGTCAGAAACCCGCCGGGAACAGATGCTTGCCCTGTTCATCCAGCCGCAGGATGACCTTTCCCGCGACCGCGCTCATCGGCAGATCGCCGTAAAGATGCGGGAAGAGTGCGCCGCCGCGCGACACTTCCCATCTGACCGCATCGCCGAAAGGGGCGAGGTCGATCATCAGCATGACCAGCCGGTCCTGCCCCGCAAAATGCCTGGCGACCGTCTCGGCCGCCTGATCCCGCGTGGACATATGGATGTAGCCGTCCGTCAGGTCGATCGGTGCGCCCTTGAACAGGCCCTCGGCCTTGAACTGTTCATATTGATCGGCGGTCAGCACCTTGTAGGCGAAGAGATCGCTCACGCTTCCGTCGCCTCCGCCGCATCTTCGCCCTCGTCGCTTTCTTCGATCTTGGCGGCGCTGACGACATGCTCATTGTCGGACACGTTGAACAGGCGCACGCCCGCAGAGTTGCGGCCGATGACGCGCAGACTGTCGAGGCCCATGCGAATAAGCTTGGCCTGGTCGGTGACGAGCATCAGCTGGTCGGCCTGGCTGGCGGGGAAGCTGGCGACGACGGGGCCGTTGCGGCCGATATTGTCGATGTTCGTGATGCCCTGACCGCCGCGTCCGGTGCGGCGATATTCATAGGCCGATGACAGTTTGCCATAACCGTTCGAGCAGACGGTGAGGATGAACTGCTCGCGTTCCTTCATGAGGGCGAACATGCCCTGATCCTGCATTTCGCCTTCCTTCTCCGGCTTCCACGGGGCGAAGCGCAGATATTCCTCGCGCTGTTCCTGATCGGCGCCGGAGCGATGGAGGATCGACAGTGAGATGACCTCGTCGTCGCCCTTCAGCGTCATGCCGCGCACGCCGGTCGAGGTGCGGCTCTGGAATTCGCGCACGTCGGTCGCCTGGAAGCGGATCGCCTTGCCCTGACGGGTGGCGAGCAGAACGTCATCCTCCTCGGTCAGCAGCGCGACGCCGATCAGGCGATCGTCGCTCCCCTCATCGAAGCGCATGGCGAGCTTGCCGTTGCTGGGCACGTTGGCGAAGGCGTCCATGCTGTTGCGGCGCACGGTGCCGTTCGCGGTGGCGAACATGACGTGCAGGTCCTTCCAGCTTTCCTCATCCTCGGGCAGGGGCAGGACGGTCTGGATCGTCTCGCCCGGGCCGAGCGGCAGCAGGTTGACCATCGGACGGCCGCGCGTCGCGGGGCCGCCTTCGGGCAGGCGCCACACCTTCATGCGATAGACCTTGCCGGCGGTGGAGAAGAATAGCACCGGCGTGTGGGTGGAAGTGACGAAGAGTTCGGTGACGGCGTCCTCATCCTTGGTCGCCATGCCCGACCGGCCCTTGCCGCCGCGCGCCTGGGCGCGGAAGCTTTCGAGCGGCGTGCGTTTGATATAGCCCTGCACCGTGACGGTGACGACCATTTCCTCGCGCTCGATCAGGTCTTCATCATCAATGCCGTCGGCGGCGGCGGTGATCTCGGACAGGCGCGGGGTCGCGAATTCGCGCTCGATCGCCTCCAGTTCCTCACGCATCACCGCATAGAGCTTCACGCGATCGCCCAGGATGGCGAGATATTCGGTGATGGCTTCGGCCAATTCGGCCAGTTCCTTGCCAATCTCGTCGCGGCCCAGCGCGGTCAGGCGATGCAGGCGCAGGTCCAGGATGGCGCGGACCTGAATATCACTCAGCTTGTATATGTCGCCTTCGATGTCGGTTTCGACCGCTTCGACCAGACGCAGATAGGGCGCGATCTCCCCGATCGGCCATTCGCGGGCCAGCAGCGCTTCTCGCGCCTCGGCGGGGCTGGACGATCCCCGGATGATCTTCACCACCTCGTCGAGATTGCTGACGGCGACGACGAGGCCAAGCAGGATATGCGCACGGTCGCGCGCCTTGTTCAGCTCGAACTTGGTGCGGCGGGTGATGACCTCTTCGCGGAACTTGACAAAGGCCTCGATTATCTCGCGCAGGCCCAGCAGTTCCGGGCGGCCGCCACGGATCGCCAGCATGTTAGCCGGGAAGCTCGATTGGGCCGGGGTATTGCGCCATAGCTGGTTGAGCACCACTTCGGGGGTGGCGTCGCGCTTCAGGTCCATGACGATGCGCACGCCTTCGCGGCTCGATTCATCGCGAATGTCGCTGATGCCCTCGATCCGCTTGTCCTTGGCGGCTTCGGCGATTTTCTCGACCAGGCCGCTCTTGCCAACCTGATAGGGGATGGCGGTGAGGACGATCGAGCGGCGGTCGCCGCGCCCTTCCTCGATATCGTGGCGCGCTCGCATCATGATGGAGCCGCGACCCGTATGATAGGCGCTGCGCGCGCCCGACTGGCCCAGGATCAGCGGCGCGGTCGGGAAATCGGGACCGGGGACGATCTGGATCAGTTCGTCGGTGGTGATGCCGGGATTGTCGATATAGGCGAGGCAGGCGCGCAGCACTTCGCCAAGGTTGTGCGGCGGAATGTTGGTCGCCATGCCGACCGCGATGCCGCCCGCGCCGTTGACCAGCAGATTGGGGAAGCGGGCGGGCAGCACCTGCGGCTCATTTTCCGAGGCGTCATAATTGGGCTGGAAGTCGACAGTGTCCTTGTCGAGATCCTCCAGCAGGGCGCCGGCCACCTTGGCGAGGCGTGCTTCGGTATAGCGCATCGCCGCCGGCGGATCGGGGTCCATCGAGCCGAAATTGCCCTGACCGTCGATCAGCGGCACGCGCATCGACCAGTCCTGGGTCATGCGGGCCAGGGCGTCGTAGATCGAACTGTCGCCATGGGGGTGATATTTACCCATCACCTCACCGACCAGACGGGCGGACTTGCGATAGGGGCGGTTATAGACGAATCCCGATTCCTGGGCCGAGAAGAGAATGCGGCGATGCACCGGCTTCAACCCGTCGCGCACATCCGGCAGAGCGCGGGCGACAATCACCGACATGGCGTAATCGAGATAGCTGGTCTTCATCTCCTCGACGATGGAGATGGGGCTGATATCCGAAGGGTCGGCGAGGGCAGTCTCGTCGGTCAATGCGATTCTCTTTTTTGGATGGATGCGTTCGTGGCTGATGCACTAGCCCAGCGAAACAAATCTGTCACCCCTCGCGCGCGCTCGCGCGCCTGCGCGTGCAACCAAGGCGGTGTGCGGCATGGCGAATATTTGCGGGCGGAACGAAGGGCGCGCATAACTGTTGCAAAATGCGACGAGATAGGCTTGTTCAAAGCCCGTTCACGCGCCGGCCCCTAATCGGCGCTAAACCCCGAAAGGTCGCCTGTGACCCCGGTCAGGCGTGCAGAGGAGATGAGGATCATGCGTTTTGTTACCCCGGTGTCGCTCGCGCTGGCTCTGGCGCTGACGGGCGGTGCTGTTTCGGCGCCCGCCTTTGCCGCGAAGAAGGAAGAGAAGAAGGCTGGCCCGAAGCTCAACGTTTCGCCCGACGTCATCAAGGCGTTGCAGACCGCGCAGGCGGCCGCCGAAAAGCAGGATTTCGCCGGGGCCAAGGCCGCGCTCGCCGAAGCCGACAGCAAGGCGCAGTCGAATGATGACAAATATCAGATCGGCGCGATCAAGCTGAACACGTCGATCGCATCGAAGGATGCGGCGTTGCAGGGTGAAGCGCTGACGCAGATGCTGGACAGCGGCCTCACCCCGCCCGAACAGGCCGGCCAGTTCAACGCCATTGCCGCCGACCAGGCGCTTGCCGCCAAGAATTACGACCTGGCCATTCAGCGTGGCGATGCGGCGCTGGCGGCGGGCTACAAGGCGGAACAGGTTCAGCCGACCCTGGCGCAGGCCTATTTTGGCAAGGCCGGCACCACCAACACTTCCGCCGAGCCGGCGCGCGGCCTGACCCAGAAGGGTCTGGCAGCGCTGAAGGCTGCGGCTGACGCATCCAAGGCTGCGGGCCAGCAGGCCCCCGCCCAGTGGTACCAGATCGGCGTCAGCCGTGCCGAAGCCGCCAAGCTGCCCGAAGTGACCGAATGGGCCAAGTGGGCCTATCAGGCAGAACCGAGCGGGCAAAATCTCCGCACCCTCGTCCGCCTGTTCCAGCGCGCCAACCCGACCATCTCGAACCGCGAGAATCTGGACGTGCTCCGCCTGCTCGGCGCTTCCGACGGCCTCGTCATCGCCGCTGACTATACCGAATATGCCGAAATGGCGTCGAAAACCGGCATTTATGGCGAAGTGAAGTCGGTGATCGACAAAGGGCGTTCGAAGGGCGTGCTGAACGCCAGCGCGGGCGCGGACGTCTATCAGACCGCCGTGCCGAAGATCGCGGGTGACAAGGGTTCGCTGGGTTCGGCCGAAGCCGATGCGCAGAAGGCCGCCAATGGCAAGATCGCGGCGGCCACGGCGGACGCTTATCTCGGCTATGGCGACTATGCCAAGGCGGTCACGATGTTCGAACTGGCCAAACAGAAGGGCGGCGTCGACGCCGATGAAATCAATACGCGCCTGGGCATCGCCAAGACGCTGGGCGGCGACACCGCCGGCGCCAAGACAGCGTTCGAGTCTGTTCAGGCAGGGTCGCGCAAGCAGATTGCGGGCCTGTGGCTGGCCTATCTGGGTTCCAAGGGCGCCTGATCCCGTCGCGCGCTGCCGCCGAAGGGGCGGCGGCGCGCGCATGGTTTGAATATCGATGCAATGATGCCGGTTCGATCCGGCCTGTAATGCGGGGAGGCCGGGGCGGCCATGCGTAGATTGATGGTAATTTCCTGCGGCCTGTCGGTGGCTGCCGCGGCTGCGATGCTGGTGGGCACGCCGGCTGAAGCGAAGAAGAAGCTGGTCGTGGCCGGCCCGCCGATCGCCATGTCGGATGCGTTCCGCGCCAATGTGCAATCGGCCGAAACCGCGCTCAAGGCGCGGGATACAGCGACCGCGGCGACGCAGATCAGCGGGTTGATGCCGAGCACCGATTTCGAGGCCTATGTCGCCGCCGGCCTTCGTTATCAGCTCGCGGTGCAGCGGCGCGACGTGCAGGCCCAGCGGATCGCGCTGACCGACCTGTTCAAGACGACGGCGGTGCCACGCACCGATGCGCCCCGGTTGCGCTTTGTCGCGGGCTATCTCTCCTATGTCGTTGGCAATTATGACGACGCCATCGCGCAGCTCGATTATGCCAAGACGCTGGGCTATGACGGCGTTGACGCATCCATGTTGCGCGCGGATATCGCGATGCGCCGGAACAAGCCGAAGGATGCCCGGCCTTATCTCCAGGCGGCGATCGTGCAGAAGCGGGCATCGGGCGAACCAGTGCCGCTGCCGTGGATCGATCGCGGCATTTCCATGGCCTATCAGGCGAGCGACTGGGCGGAAGTCAGCCAGCTCTATCGGGAGCGGCTGGCGCGGGCGTCGAGCAAGGAAGACTGGCGTTCGGCGCTGACCAACTATCTATCCGTGGGGGGCCTGGAATCGCAGGCGCAGCTCGACCTCTATCGGCTCCAGGCGGCCAATGGCGCGATGGCAAGCGAGCGCGACTATCAGAACTACGCCCAACTGGCGGAAAAGGCCGGTTATTATGCGGAAGCCAAGGCGATCATCGAATCGGGGCGCAAGGCCGGCAAGCTGACCCCGACCCAGGCGGTGACGAGTAATCTTCTCAAGAGCGTGACGCCCAAGGCGACCAAGGAAATCGCGGGGTTGCCCGCGCTGGCGAAAAAGGCCGCGGCTGCGTCGACCGGCAAGGATGCTCTGGCGCTTGGCGATAGCTATGTGTCGCTGGGGCAGTTTCCGCAGGCCGTCGAGCAATATCGGCTCGCGCTGAGCAAGGGCGGCGTGGATGCCGGCCGCGTCAACGCGCGGCTCGGCATGGCATTGGCGCGGTCTGGCGATCTGGCCAGCGCGCAGACGGCGCTCAGCCAGGTCGGCAATGGCGATTGGGGCAATGTCGCGAGTTTCTGGTCGGTGTGGATCGACCAGCAGGGCAAGAAGGCAGCCTGAGCGGAAACGGCCGATCTGACTCGATCAGATCGGCCGCTCCATTATCGTCCTGCCGCGATTTTCTAACCGGCAATCGATCCCGATCGCCTGCTAATCTATCGTTTGTCGCTCTGTGGCTGTGCGATCAGATCGGCAGTGGGACGCCGGGCAGATTCTTCGACGTTCGAATGGTGAGCGATGTCTTTACGCTCACCACATTGGGCGCCGGCGTCAGTTTCGACGTCAGGAATTGCTGGAAGCTCTGAAGATCCTTCGCCACGACCTTGAGGATGAAGTCGATCTCACCGTTCAGCATATGGCATTCGCGGACCTCGGGCAGGCCGGCGACATGATCCTGGAATGCCTTCAGGTCGGCTTCCGCCTGACTCTTCAGGCTGACCATGGCGAAAACGGTGATGGTGTAGCCCAGCATCGCCGGGTCCACGACCGCATGATAGGAGGTGATGGCGCCCGCTTCCTCCAGCGCACGGACACGGCGCAGGCAGGGTGGGGCCGTCAAACCCACCTTCCGCGCCAGTTCCACATTGGTCATTCGTCCGTCTTGCTGCAACTCTCCAAGGATCTGCAGGTCGATGTCGTCGATATTCGGCCCGGCCATTATTCCGATTATTTCCTGTCCTGTTTCGAGGACGCATCATAATAATGTTTCAGGACAATGCAATTGTCCCACTATGCGACGTTGCGTTTCTGTCGCGGGAAGGCGCCTCTTTCCCTTTTCGTAACGAATGCCTATCCATAGCAATGCAAGGGCGCTTGCAGACGGACCGGATGTCCGTTGCGCGCGGCATATGGGGATTTCACGTGCGGTTCAACGATCTCATGCAAACGGTACTGGCGGCGGAAGACCGTAGCGGACCGAGTGCGGTGACGTTGTGGCGCCAGTGCGTCGATCTTCTGGCGCAGCATGACCGGGCCGATCGGGAAGCGATGGACGGGCAGGAGAGGGCGGTATTGCTCGACCGCCTCGCCGGGTTGCGTCCCAAGCTGACTGAGACGCAGCGAATCGCGACCGTCGTGGAACTGGGCCGTCGCCTGCGGTCGGCGACGTTGGTGTCCTTCTTCGCAAACGATCGGCCGTCTATCGCGGCCGCGGCCATGGCGCGTGCGGATCTGCCGGATGCGGTCTGGGCGGACCTGCTGCCGCAACTCACCCCCACCGCCCGCGGCGTGCTGCGCGGGCGGCGCGACATGGGGCCGAAAACACGACAGGGACTGGAGGCCTTCGGCTCTGCCGATCTGGTGCTGACGACTGTGCGCGAGGATCTGGTCGGTGACGCGGCCATGCTGCTGACGGGGGAGATGGCTGCGGACGAGGAAGCCGCACCTGCACCCAAAACGCGGAGCGCGACTGTCACGCAGCTACGGCCGCCGGTGCGGGACGAGGATCAGATTCGCAATCTGGTAGACCGTATCGCCCAATTCACCAGCACGCGCCGGCCGGCCGTCGAGCAAGCCGCTCCGCCCGTGGAGCCGGGCCATTCGGCCGCGCGCACTTTCGCGTTCGAAACGGATGCCGCCGGTATCATCCTTTGGATCGATCAGGGGCCGCGTGCGGCCTTGATCGGCCTGTCGCTGAGCGAGGCCGCGATGGAAGGGGGCAGCGGACCGGACGGCCATGTTGCGGGCGCCTTTGCGCGGCGCAGCGGTTTTCGAAACGGGCGCTTCACCATCATGGGCGGATCGATGGCGGGCGAATGGCGGATGTCGGCCACGCCCTTTTTCGATCCGCGATCCGGGCGTTTTCTGGGTTATAGGGGCCAGGCCCGGCGCCCCTATCTGCACGAGGTGGCGACGCAGCCGGCACCGGCGCCAACGACGGGACTGTCCGCCGATTCGCTGCGTCAACTTGTGCATGAATTGCGCACGCCGCTGAACGCGATACTGGGCTTTGCGGAGATCATCGAGCAGGAATTGTTCGGCCCCGCGGGTGAGGGCTATCGCGACATGGCAGGCAAGATCGCCGTCGATGCGCGCCATCTTCTGACGGCCTTCGATGATCTGGATCTGGCCGCGCGCGTGTCGCGCGGCGAGGATGATGTCGAGCCGCGCCTGATCGATCCGCGACATCTGGTGTCGCAAGTCGCCGCCCGTTTCCGTGAACAGGGTGGGGGCGCGGCGGTCGATATCGCCATGGCGCCGGACCTGCCGCCGGTGCTGATCGATCCGATGCAGGGCGAACGCATGGTGCAGCATGTGTTCCGCACGTTGATTTCCGTCGCGCCAGCGGGGGAGACGGTGACTGGGGCATGTTGGCTCCGGCCTGACAGGGGGCAGGGACATATTGTGCTGGCGGTCGATCGGCCGTCCAGCCTGGCAGGTCTGGATGAAGCGCAATTGCTCGATCCGGGGCATGGTGTGGATGGGGACTGGGTTGATGGTCCCCTGCTGGGCCTCGGCTTTTCGCTGCGCCTGATCCGGAGTCTGGCG
Organism: Sphingobium sp. WR1; assembly: GCF_059693745.1. NCBI lineage: Bacteria > Pseudomonadati > Pseudomonadota > Alphaproteobacteria > Sphingomonadales > Sphingobiaceae > Sphingobium > Sphingobium sp. WR1. The sequence continues at coordinate 32,931 of NZ_JCATID010000040.1, forward strand.
GCAAGCTGCGGGGGCAGCCTGGAAATCGAAGCCGGGCGCGTGCTTCTCGCCCTTCCGGCCGCGACGGTGGCCAATGACGCCGCAGATATCGGCTGAATGGGAAACCCTCTGGCAACCATTGGGCGCTAGGAAAGGCGGCATGACCGCTCCCGCTCATGACGGCAATCTGCTGGCGCATCCGCTGGCCGAAGATATGATCGCCCTTGATCCCGCCTTTGGCACGCGGTTCATGCTCTTTGTTGACACCGAAGAGGAATTTGACTGGAGTGCGCCCTTCAGTCGCACCGACCATAGCGTTTCCGGGATCGACGGCATGGCGCGGGGTCAGGCCTTTTTCGCCGCGTCGGGGGTCAAGCCCATCTATGTGACCGACTATCCCGTCGTCGAATCCGATGCCGCCGCGGCCATGATGGGGCAATGGCTTAGCGATGGCGCGGCGGATATCGGCGCGCATCTCCATCCATGGGTCAATCCGCCCCATGTGGAGGAAGTCAATGCGGCCAACAGCTATGTGGGTTTCCTGCCCCAAGCGGTCGAGCGGGCAAAGCTGGAGGCATTGTCCGAGCGGATCGAAGCCCGTTTTGGCACGCGGCCGATCGCCTATCGCGCGGGGCGTTACGGGGTTGGGCCAAATAGTGCGCGCCTGCTGGAAGAGGCCGGATTCCGGCTCGACAGTTCGGTTCGCAGCCGCTTCGACTACAGCGGGCAGCATGGCCCGAATTTTCAGGGCTTGCCGCAGAATCCTTATTGGGCCGGGCGTGAACGAACGCTCGTGGAATTGCCCCTGTCGACGGCCTTTGTCGGGCTGATGCGGGCGGGTGGCGAACGGCTCTACCGCGCGGCCCAGAGCTTGGGTCCGCTGGCCGGCGCTCTGTCGCGCACGCGGATGTTGAGCCGGGTGCCGTTAACCCCGGAGGGGGTTTCCGTGCAGGAAGCGATCGCCGCCATCGATGCGCTGATCGAGGAGGATGTGCGGGTGCTGAACTTCAGCTTCCATTCCCCGACATTGGCGCCCGGCCATACGCCCTATGTGCGGACCGAGGCCGATCGGACGGCTTTCTACGCCTGGTGGGATGCGATATTGACGCATCTGGCAAAGCGCGGCGTGCAGGCTGCGAGCCTGGCCGAATTGCTGTCGTCCGTGCCGACGCGCGCGAAGGCTTGCAAAGCAGCGTGATGCTGCCTATCCCGCCCTGATCGAAGGGTGGGGCCTGTAGCTCAATGGTTAGAGCTGGCCGCTCATAACGGCTAGGTTGCGGGTTCGAGTCCTGCCGGGCCCACCAATCCTCGATTTCATGAGCATCATGTGGCATCATAAATCCCTGCAAATCAGGGGTTTGTGAGCCGCTGTTCATCCAGAATGTCTCAGGATGTCTCAGGGTATCTCACGAATCGTGGGGTATCGGTGGGGGTATCGAAACCAAATTTTGGGGTATCGATAACTCTTACATACGCTGAAGCGAAAAACGCCGCCGCCACCGGGCGGAATTACAAGATGACCGATTCTGCCGGTCTCTACCTCTACGTCACAAAAGCCGGCGCGAAGTCGTGGCGGTTCAAATATCATTTTGCCGAACGCGAGAAGCTCCTCACGTTCGGGCTGTTCCCCGAGGTTGGGCTCGCTGAGGCGCGCGAGCGACAAAAAGAGGCACGTGAACTGCTCCGGCAGGGCATCGACCCTGCGGTGGAGTTTGTTCGACGAAAGGCGCAGGCCGTGGTCGAAACGGACGCCAATTTTCGTGCCAAGGCCGAAGAATGGCTCGCGGAAAATGAGCCTTGGTGGTCTGCCGCCAATGCCTTCAGGGTACGATCGAGGATCGAGAAGGACATCTATCCTGAGTTTGGGAAGCTGCCTATCGGTCAGGTCACGAGCGAAATGGTGCTGATTGCGCTCCGGAAAATCGAACGTCGGGGCGCGATAGAAACCGCGAAGCGGGTCCGCGGTTACGTCCTCGGGGTCCTAAAGCGCGCTCGCGGAGAAGGGCTGGTGACCACTGACACGATCGTCAGCGTCGAGATCGTCGCGGATGCGCTGAAACGCTCGCCTCCGGGGATCAAGCAACCAGCACTCACTCGCGTGTCCCAGCTTATCGAATTTCAGAGACGCATCGATCTTTCAACCGGTGGCCCGTTGAGCAAGCTGGCCTCCCGGCTGCTCGCTTTGACCGCAGTCCGCGTTGGCGTCCTTCGAACCGCGTTGTGGGACGAGTTTGAAGGCATCGACTGGGAAGATCTCGACAAGCCTGCGCCGGGGGCGATCTGGCGGATACCGGCCGAGCGGATGAAGCTGGCTGTCGAGGACAAGAGCAATGCCGCTTTCGGTCACGACGTCCCGCTTTCCTGGCAGGTTGTCGAAACACTGCGCGCCATACGGGTGCTCACGGGAAAGTTCGGCCTCGTCTTCCCGAGTAGCCGGTCTTGGCGTTTGCCGATGAGCGACGCAGCTGTCAGCACCTTGTACAAGCGGATCGGGAATGGTGCTTATAAGGGGAAGATGGTGCCGCACGGCTGGCGTTCGGCATTCTCTACGGTGATGAACGAGCGGGCTGCGGAACTCGAGCGTGACGGCGATCGCATGATCATCGATCTTGTTCTGTCGCATGTGCCCAAAGGCATATCGGCGTCGGAATAGGCCTATAACCGCGCACGCTACCTCAAGCCGCGGCGAGAGATGCTGCAGGCTTGGGCCGATCTCATCGGCGACGGGCTGGAAAACCCGTTCGCCTTGGTGAACGTGAAAATGGTCAAAGGAAGGGTGCTCTCACGCTGGGAAAGCGCGCCGACTGGGCCAAACGTCATCCAGTTCAGGCCGGCCCGGCGTTAGGCCAGTCGGTTCTGTCCATTAAGTCCAAGCGGTGATTTGCCATAGAAAGGGGTCGTGTCCCAACGCATGGTGTAGGTTCGCCGGCGTAGCCATGGCGATCTCCGGCTAGAGCCGGGTTGATCATGCTGTCATAGACGGCAGC
>NZ_JCATID010000041.1:0-35388 GCF_059693745.1 Sphingobium sp. WR1
GAGCCGGTCGCGATCAATGATGCTAATCGTCTGCGGGGTCTCAGAAAGTGTCAAAGGCAGCTTGGTGCCCACGCCGACACCTTCGGCGAACGCGGCCGTGACGATGATCTCGTCGGTTTTCGAGTCCGTTTCTTCCGCCCGCGCGGTTCCGGCGCTGGCCCAGCCAATGGCAATGCAAGCCACGCCCGCGGTCAATCTCACGATAATCTTCCGATCCACTCTTTGCTCCATTTTCGCTAATCACTCGCAATAGCGGAACGAATAGGAGCAGAGCGGCGATCTGTCTTTCCGATCGCCGGACGGAAATTTCAGATTCCGGGCGTCGAGAGGCCGGAACGATTTAGAACGCTGGGCGGGATACCAAAACGCTGTCGGAAGGCAGTGGTAAAATGCGGCAGCGTGTAGCCGACCCGTTCCGCTGTCAGCGTAACGCTGAGCCCGGATTCGAGCAGCCGCCATGCCTCGCGCAGCCGAGCCTCGCGCAGATATTCCCCGATGCTTTGACCGAAAAGGCGCCGGAACCCGGCGGTCATCCGACGTACGTTCATGCCACAGTCGCGGGCTAGGCGATCCAGCCCCGGCATGTTGGCGGGGTCGCGGTTCAGGCGATCGCGTAATTCGTGCAGCCGCCTGACTTCGAGCGGCGTTGCCAGACTTACCGAGTTGTTGGTGGATGGTCGCGCCAGCGTGTCGAGCGCCAGCGCTGCCAGTTCGAGCGCCTTGCCGGCCATATGCAGGCGCNTTGCCAGACTTACCGAGTTGTTGGTGGATGGTCGCGCCAGCGTGTCGAGCGCCAGCGCTGCCAGTTCGAGCGCCTTGCCGGCCATATGCAGGCGCCGCGGGAGCCCCGAATAGGGCGCGTGAAGAATTTCCTCGGCGATCGCGCCAATCGCGGCAGGACATTCCGATTGGTAGTGTGTGATGTCGGAGATTGGAAATACGTCGGCTTCGCCGAGCAGATCCGTCATGCCATTGGCGCTGAGGTGCAGCGTAAGGTAGCGAAGTGAACTGTTGGCCGTGAAGCGGTGGTCAAGCTGCCAATCGTGGCGACTTGCAAAGAGGTTGACACTCGGCCCAGCTACACGGGAGTGTGTATGCCCTTTGATCCCGACCTGGATATTTCCTTCGAGCAGTATCGCGAGCTTAAGGCCAGCCCCCAGCACCTCACTTGCCTCGGTAGCATCTTCGAAAGAACGCACTCCCGCGCTTACCCATAAGCCGGGAGTTGCCTCGCATGTCCAGAATTTCATCGCGGCTTAGCCGAGTACATGATTCGTAAATCTCGCTGCTGCTCCTCGCATAAGGATATAGCAAATCATTTTCATTAGCAAATAAGCCGGTGTGAAGGTCATATCGCCTTCGCTTGTTGAGAGAGCGCTTTCGTCTGGGAGAGGATTCATTTTAAGTATAAAATGTATTTGTCCGTCGTCAGAACATTTGGCGCAACTCGTGGCGTAAATTAGCGGAGAGCGGGCCTCGTCTGGGGTTTGATATTAGGCGGCGAGCTTTCGGTGCTGCAAGCGCCGATATTCGATGGTCTGTCGTTTGATCCTTTCGCGCTGATTGATGATGGCCGGTGCCCTGCCGAAGTAGGCGTCAGCGGGCGTCACGTTACCGAGGCTTTCGTGGTATCGGCGGTGATGATAATGGTCGATGAAGGCCTCGATCTGGGCTTCAAGATCGCCAGGCAGGAAGTAGTTTTCGAGCAGGATGCGGTTTTTGAGGGTCTGGTGCCAGCGCTCGATCTTGCCCTGGGTTTGCGGATGCATCGGGGCACCGCGGACATGGGTCATCCTGTTGACCTCGATATTTTCGGCCAGTTCGCCCGCGATGTAGCTCGGACCAATGTCGCTAAGCAGCTTGGGCTTGTGCAGCACCGTGGCTCTGTCACATCCGGAAGCCGCCAGGGCAAGGTCCAGGGTGTCGGTCACGTCCTCGGCCCGCATGTTGGCGCACAGCTTCCAGGCGATGATGTAGCGCGAGAAGTCGTCAAGCACGGTCGACAGGTACAGCCAGCCCCACCCGATGATCTTGAAGGTGGTAAAATCGGTCTGCCACATCTCGTTCGGTCGGGTGGTCTTGGTGTGGAACGCATCGGCGGCCTTGACCACGACATAGGCCGGACTGGTGATCAGATCATGGGCCTTGAGCAGGCGGTAAACCGTGGCTTCCGACACGAAGTAGCGCCTCTCGTCGGTGAACCGCACCGCCAGTTCGCGAGGGGATAGCTCGGTCGTCTCCAGCGCCATCTCGACGATCTGGTCCCGGATGTCATCACCGATGCGAATCCACACCCGGCTCGGCGCCGATGGCCGATCCTTCAGCGCCTCCCGCCCTCCTTCGAGGTAGCGGTCGTACCACCGATAGAAGGTCCGGCGGGCAATGCCGAGTTGGTCCCGCGTTCGTTTGGCCGGCAGGTGCGACTGCTCGACGATGCGGATAATCTCGAGCTTCTCGGACGCAGGATACCTCATTCGTCGTCGCCCCCATCCGCGATCATGCTTTTTTTGAGCAAGCGGTTTTCGAGTGTCAGGTCGGCCACGCATTCCTTCAGGGCACGGGCTTCGCGGCGCAGGTCGTGCACCTCGCCGGTGGTCGCGGCACGGGCGGTGTCACCGGCGAGCCGGCGCTTGCCCGCTTCCATGAACTCCTTCGACCAAGTTTAATAAAGGCTCTGCGCGATCCCTTCCTTGCGGCACAGCTCTGCAATGCTGTCTTCGCCGCGCAGGCCTTCCAGCACTATCCTGATTTTGTCCTCTGCAGAGAAGTGCCGGCGCGTCGCACGCCGTATGTCCTTCACCACCCGCTCAGAGGGGGCCTTCGCCGGAGATTTTTTCAAGGAGGATTTGGGCTTCATCTTTGTTCCTTCGTCACTACGACGAAGCCCAAATCCTCCCTACATCACAACCTCGAATCAGTGCCATTGGCGCTGACGGGGGACAGTTCTGGTGATCGTGTTGGGCGCTCATCGGATCGATTGCAGCAAGGTCGACGGTGACAGAAAGGGCGGTCAAATCCGCGAACGCCGGCTGGGGGCAGGCCAAAACCAATTTGGCCTTCGAAGGCGCCCCCACCTTTGGGCCAAGAGTACGACACGGGCCGGTCATCAATGCCGAGTTGCTTTCGTTCAACTTCATTTGGGCGGCCGCAGCTCGCCGAACTCATGCATTTCGCACAAGCGCGAAGGATCTGATCCGTATGACGGGCGGTATCGTTGCCGATGTCGGGCAGGGGCGATTGTCGCTTGCCGCTCGCAAGCTACATCTCTCGCACGGTCTAACGGCCAATTTTTAGGTGTTCCCTGCTGCAATCTGAACCATTTTCCATTTCGCACACCTCCCAGCCGCCGCCGAGCGCGCGGTGAATTTCGACCACCGACAGGAGATGGTCAGTGCGCGCCGCGACAAGGGTGGCTTCGGCTTCGTACAGGCTGCGTTCGGCATCGAGAACGTCCAGATATCGGCCCTCACCCTCGCGAAAGCGAACTAACGCCATTCGCGCTGCTTCGCGGCTGGCGCCGACCTGCTGGTCGCGCATCGCAAGGCTGGTCCGCACCGCACCATAGGTCGTCAGCGCATCCTCTACATCGCGAAGCGCGATCAGGACTACCCGGTGGTAGTCGATGAGTGCCGCATCGACGCGGGCATCGGCGGCACGGACCTGCGCACGCAGCCTCGGCATATCGAACACCCCCCAATCAAAGCTGGGACCGCTGGAAAAGGCGAGCGCACCGCCGCTGAACAAGGATTCGAACCCGCCGGCGAGAAGCCCGATAATGCCGGACAGGCGCACCGCCGGAAAAAGATCGGCCTCGGCGACACCGCGCCGGGCGGTGGCAGCGGCGAGTGCGCGTTCGGCGGCGGCAATGTCGGGACGCCGCCGCAACAGGTCGGCGGGGGCGCCGACGCCGATCTGCGCGATCTGCGGCAAGCCGGCTGTTGCCGCGGCGGGACCGGCGAAGCTTTGCGGCGCCTGGCCGAGCAGCACGGCGAGGGCATGGCGCGCGGCGCTGATGCGCCGTTCGATCCCGGGCAGCGTCGCCTCGACCGCCGACAGCGCAGCCTCTGCGCGAAGGACATCGAAACGCGCGCCCGCGCCGGCACCCTCGAGCTTATGTGTGATTTCGAGCGAACGCCGCTGGGTTTCGATCTGGCGACGCGCAATCGCAAGCGCGGCCTCGCTTCCCCGCAATTCGAAATAGTGGCTGGCGACGTCGGCGGTGACTGCGGCACGAGCCGAGCGCAGCAGCGCCTCGGCACCGCCGACCTCGGCCTCGGCGGCTTCGATCCCGAGGCGGATACGGCCGAACAGATCCACCTCCCAACTGGCTTCTGCTCCGAGACGCAAAACATCGCCCTCACGCGGCTGACCGACCGGACGCTCGGCGTCGGCCAGACGGCGGCGCTGATAAGCGGCATCGACACCGCCACCAGGGAGCCGCGCCGCGCGCGACACGCCTGCGAGTGCGCGCGCCTCCTCAAGCCGCGCGACGGCGAGCCGCGCGTCGAGATTGGCCGCGAGCGCCTCGGCGATCAGACGATCGAGCGCCGGGTCGCCGAACAGTTTCCACCAGGCAGTCTCTATGGCGGCATCCTCGACGCCCGCAGGCTGCGCGGCATAGGCGCCGGGTGCCTTGATCGGCGGGGGAACATAGTTCGAGCCGACCGTAGCGCACCCGGCGAGGCCGAGGAGCAGGACGGCGGGCGAAAATTTCGCGATCAATGTCATTGGGTCAGTTCCTGCGGCTTGGTGTCCGGGCTTGAAAGGCGCCGCGCCCCGCGCCGCAGAACGGCCTTGCGGATCACGACGTAGAAGAGCGGTGTCAGGAAGAGGCCGAAGAGCGTCACCCCGAGCATCCCGGCGAACACCGCGATACCCATGGCCTGCCGCATTTCGGCACCCGCCCCCGTGGCGATCGCCAGGGGGACCGCCCCGGCGATAAAGGCGATCGACGTCATCAGGATCGGGCGAAGTCTCAACCGGCAGGCCTCGAGCGCCGCGGCGAGCGGATCGAAACCGTCATCCTCCTGCGCGCGCGCAAACTCGACGATCAGGATCGCGTTTTTCGCGGCCAGCCCCACCAGCACCACAAAGGCGATCTGGGTGAAGATATTGATGTCGCCGCCGGTCAGCCAGACCCCGGCGAGCGCGCTCAAGAGACACATCGGCACGATCAGCAGGACCGCGAGCGGCAGCGACCAGCTGTTATACTGCGCCGCGAGGATCAGGAAGGCGAGGAGTACGGCGAGCGGGAAGATGTAGAGGGCGGCATTGCCTGCGGTCTTTTCCTGATAGGTGAGATCGGTCCACTCGAAGGTCATGCCCTCAGGCAGCTCGGAGCGCGCGATCCGTTCCATCGCCGCAACCGCCTCGCCCGAGCTGAAGCCCGGCGCGGGACCGCCGCTGATATCGGCCGATGGGAAGCCGTTATAGTGGATGATGCGATCCGGGCCCGCGCCGGGCGCGGTCGTGACCAGCGTCGCGAGCGGGACCATCTCGCCCCGGGCGTTGCGGACCTGAAGCCGCCCGACAGCATCGGGCTGCGCCCGAGCGTCGGCTTCGGCCTGCGCATAGACCTGATAGGTGCGGCCGAAGCGGTTGAAGTCGTTGACATAGAGCGAGCCGAGATAGACCTGCATCGTGTCGAACACATCGGTCATGGCGACCCCCTGTGCCGCGGCCTTGGTCCGGTCGACATCGACCGAAAGCTCGGGCGACGCGACATTATAGCTGGTCATCAGCCCGGCGAGCGCGGGCTCCTTAATAGCGGCCGCCATCACCTTGGCGCTGGCCGCGGCGAGCGCCTCATAGCCCGCACCCGAGCGATCCTCGACCTGCATCTTGAACCCGCCGGTCGCGCCAAGGCCGGGAACCGGCGGTGGCGGAAATACGCCGACAAATCCGTCGGGAACCGCCGCATATTTGCCTTGCAGCCGTCCGGCGATCGCTCCCGCCGCCATGTCCGGCGAAGTGCGCTCGGAAAAGGGATCGAGCATCACGAACATGACGGCGGCGTTCGGCACGTTGACGAATCCGTTGATCGACAGGCCCGGAAAAGCGACCACGCTTTCAACGCCAGGCTCGGCCAGCGCGATCTTTGAGACCTGCTCGGCCACCGCCTGAGTCCGGTCGAGCGATGCGCCGTTAGGCAGCTGGACGATGCCGACAAGATAATATTTGTCCTGCGCAGGCACGAAACCGGCGGGGAGTTTGTCGAAACCGAACCAGGTCAGGCCGAGCAGCCCGGCATAGGCCAGCCCCGCCACCGCACCGCGCCGGATGACGCGCTGCACGCCGCCGACATAGGCGAGCGAGCCGCGATCGAAGGCGCGATTGAAGGGGCGGAACAGCCAGCCAAAGCCCTTGTCGATCGCGCGCTGGAGGCCGTCGCGCGGCGCATCGTGACGCTTGAGCAGCACTGCAGCCAGTGCGGGCGACAGCGTCAGCGAGTTAACCGCCGACAAGATGGTCGAGATGGCGACAGTCAGCGCGAACTGGCGATAAAATTCGCCCTGCAACCCGCCCAGAAAAGCGGTGGGAATGAAAACCGCGGCGAGCACCGAGGTGATCGCGATGATCGGGCCGGTGACCTCCGCCATCGCCTTGCGCGCGGCCTCGCGCGGGGATTCGCCAAGACCGATATGGCGCTCGACATTTTCGACGACGACGATCGCGTCGTCGACGACAATACCGATCGAGAGCACCAGCCCGAACAGTGACAGCGTGTTCAGCGAAAAGCCGAACAGATACATGACCGCCAATGTCCCGACCAAGGAGACGGGCACCGCGACCAGCGGAATGATCGACGCACGCCAGGTCTGGAGAAAGAGGATCACGACGAGGACGACGAGAAAAGTCGCCTCGATCAGCGTAACGATCACGCTTTCGATCGACGCCTCGACGAAGATCGTCGGATCATAAGCGATGCGATGCTTCAGCCCATCGGGGAACTCGCCCGAGAGCCGGTCCATCGTCGCGCGGACTGCTGCCGCGGTGTCGAGCGCGTTGGCGCCCGGGCTTTGCAATATCTGCAGCGCGATCGCAGGTTCGCCGTCAAGCAGCGAACGCAGCGCATAGTCATTCGCGCCCATTTCGATCCGGGCGACCTCGCCGAGCCGGGTGAGCTGGCCGTCGGCGCCGGTCTTGACGACGATTGCGGCGAACTCTTCCTCGGTCGCTAGGCGGCCCTTGACGTCGAGCGCGACCTGCTGCGCCGCGGCGGGGTTGGGCTGGCGCCCGACGCTGCCCGCCGCAACCTCGACATTCTGCGCGCGGATCGCGGCGACGATATCGCTCGCGGTCAGGCCGCGCGAGGCGATCCGCGCCGGGTCGAGCCAGACGCGCATCGAATATTCGCCGGCACCCCACACGACCACATCGGCGATGCCGGGGATGCGCGCGATCTCGTCGCGGACCTGAAGCAGCGCATAGTTGGAGATGAAAAGCGGGTCATAGCGCTTCGACGGCGACAGAAGATGCACCACCATCAGTGCGTCGGGCGCGACCTTTTGCGTGGTTACGCCGAGCCGCTGCACCGTCTCGGGCAGTCGTGGCAGCGCGCGCGATACGCGGTTCTGGACCTGAACCTGCGCGATGTCGGGATCGGTCCCTTGCGCGAAGGTGACGGTGAGCGTCATCCGGCCGTCGGTGGCAGCCTGGCTCGACATATAGAGCATGCCCTCGACGCCGTTGACCGCCTGTTCGATCGGGCTGGCGACGGTTTCGGCGATGACGTCGGGTGACGCGCCCGGATAGGCGGCGACAACGGTCACCGTCGGCGGCGCCACCGCCGGATATTCGCTGAGCGGCAGGCGGAGGAGCGCGAGCAATCCCGCGATCAGCAGGAGCACCGACAGCACGATCGCGAAGATCGGCCGGTCGATGAAGAAGCGGGGGAAGTTCATCGGGCCGCCTCCCGCTGGACGCCAGTTTTCTGGACGCCATTGCCGCGCGGCATCGGCACAATCCTAGGCTTGACCGCCATGCCGGGGCCGGCGAGGCCCTTAACAACGACACGGTCGCCGGGTCGCAAACCTTTCTCCACGACGCGCAGGCCGTCCACGATCGGGCCCAGCGTCACGGGGCGATATTCGGTCATATTCTTCGCGCCCAGCACGAGGACGAAGCGCCGGCCTTGTTCGACGCCGACAGCGAGGTCACTGACGAGAATGGCAGGGCGCGTATCGCCGGTCGCGACATCGACTTCGGCGAACAGGCCCGGTGCCAGACGGCCGCCCGGATTGGGCAGAATCGCGCGCGCGCGGATCGTGCCCGTTGCACGGTCGAGACGGTTGCCGATGAAATCCAGTCGCGCCGACCGTGTACTACCGTCTTCGAGGCGAACGTCGACCTTGGCCTCGGCGCCTTGCCCGCGGCGATCGGCCAGCGAGCGAAGATAGGTCGCTTCGTCGACATCGAATTCGACAAAAAGCGGATCAACCGAGACGATGGTCGTGAGCGGTGTCGCAGCCTCGCTGCCGGCGACCAGATTGCCGCGGGTGACGAGGATCTGACCGACCCGGCCGGCGATGGGCGCTTCGACGGCGGTATAGCGAAGGTCCAGCGCCGCCAGCCGCTCCGCCGCGCGCGCCGATGCGACCTGGGTTTCGCGCTCGCGTAGGGTCGCGGTCGTGACATCCGACCGTTCGCGCGCAGCGACCCCCTCGGCGACGAGCCGACGGGCACGCACATCTTCTGCTTGCGCAAGGCCCAGCCGCGCCTCAGCCTCGCGTGTGGCCGCCCGCGCCGCGGCCAGGCGCGCCGCGAAAGGCGCGGAGTCGAGGCGAAAGAGGATCTGACCGCGCCGGACTATCTGCCCTTCGGGGACGCTGACATGGGTGATATAGCCCGAGACGCGCGGCTTGAGGTCGACCGTCTCAATCGCCGTCAAGCGCCCGGTATAGGTCGAACGCGGCACGTGATCCTGCACGACGACCGATGCGGCGACCACCATCGGCGGCGCTGGAGCGGCCGCTTGCTCATCGCTCACCGGCCCGCGCACCCAAAGCACCACCAGCCCCGTCGCCAATATCGCACCCAGCGCCGCGGCGACCCGTGATTTTCGCATCTCAACCTCCGAATCTGTGTCCCGGATCCGGATGGACGGGGCACTCACAATCGCGGGGTGCGGGTTTCCATCGTTGGAGGGTCAAGGGGTTTTCGTGGGGTATCGGCCCGAGTATCCGGACAAGCGCCGCACAGCCATGGTGCGTGCGGGCTAATCCATCTGCTCTGCGCAGCGAGCGATCGCCGGGCGGGTCCTATCCAGGCTGCAATCGGCATTCCCGTCCCAGTCGATGCCGATTGTCGGATGTTCGATCTTGAACTTCGTTTTCAGTTCGTGCTCGGCGCACTCAACCATATGGCGAAGATCGCCACCATCCGCCGGCTGCACCTGGAGCGTCGCCATCACGCGCCCCGACGTCAGGGACCATATGTGGATATGGCTGACATTTCGCACGCCGGGAACTGTCGCGCGAAGATGTTCGGATATCCGCGAGCTGCTGGCGTCGGCTGGCGCGCCTTCGAGCAGGATATGCAGCGTATTTTTGAGCAGGCCCCAAGCGCTGCGCAGGATCAGAAGCGACACGATCACCGATAGAATCGGATCGATCGGGGTCCAGCCCGTAAACCAGATCACGACGGCCGCAATGATGGCGCCGATGGAACCAAGAAGGTCCCCCATCACATGCAGCACCGCACCCTTGACGTTGACATGATCGGAATCGCCGCGAGTGAGAAACCAGAGGATGAAAAGATTCACAAGCATGCCGATGAGCGCGATCATCAACATCGATCCGGCCAGTATCGGCCCCGGGTTCCTGAAACGGTCGACGGCTTCGTAAAGAATCCATGCGACGATGGCGAACAGCGTGAGCGCGTTGACGAACCCCGCGATCACCTCGAAACGGGCATAGCCAAAGCTGCGCTTCCCGTCCGCAGCCCGCCTCCCGAGCCGAAAAGCGGTATAGGCCAGGCCGAGCGCGACGGCGTCGGTCAGCATGTGTCCGGCGTCCGCCAGAAGCGCGAGCGATCCCGAAAAATATCCGCCGGCGGCTTCGACGAACATGAAGGCGAAGATGATCAGGAAGGACAGGAGAATCTTGCGTTCATTATCCTCCGTAACCACCGGAACATGCGAGTGGTCATGATCATGCCCCGCGGCATGATCGTGGCCGTGGCAATGGTGGCCGTGGCCGGGTTGATCGTGGGAAGGCTGACTTGCCATGGTTCATTCCATCTTTTTCGGTTCGGCGGGGGGGCGGCTTGCTCCGCAAGACCGTGCGGCTGTCATTCGGTTGACTGCGCCAGGCCTTTTGGTCGGGATGCGGCTTGACAGCGTGGCAAGGTCAAGCGCCGCAAGGTGAAATATTTTTCCCGGCCGACGCTTGACCTGCCAACGATGGCAAACCCCATCTCCGTCAGCATGAACCCGAAAGCAGAGGAGAATCTCATGAAATTCCACGTCCCCGACATGACGTGCGGCTCGTGCGTGCCGCATATCAATGACGCCATTGCCAAGGTCGATCCCACCGCCTTGGTCGCGGCCGATACCGTCGCACGCACGATTACCGTCACCACCGCGGCCAGTCCGCAGGAAATCGAGGAGGCGCTCGCCGACGACGGCTATCCCGCAACGGCAATCTGAAACAGGAGAGCGTCGCTGCCAAGGAAAGGGAATTCGAGCCAATGGAACGGCAGCGGAACCGATAACCGACCATCTCGCCGACCCGCCCCCCTCCCCCTCCTTCCCGGAGCGTGTCGGCCCGCGGCCGGAGCTGATGAACATCAGCGCCCGGTCGTGGACGCGCCCTGGTCCCCTATGGCGGACCGGGGCGCTCTTCGTTTGGGCTTCCCGTCAGGAGGGCTTTGATCTCGCCGGCTGCGCGATCCGGGATGCGGGAGCGCTTTCGACGAGACCGGGGGAAATCGCGCGATTCGACATTGTCGATAGCAATCGGCACCGCGATCGCGCCGGTCCGGCCGGGAGGTTACCGAAATTGGGCAAGGGATGGGACGCAGGTCCGGCAGGCTGGCGCTTCGAAGATCGACCTCATCCGCCTGAGGCCGGGCGAACAGCCTTCGTTCCCCCGCTTCTGCCATGACGGCTTCGATGCAATCACTCTACCGCACCCCTCGGCTGCAACCGCCGTAATACGAGCCAGACCGTCGCAAGGCCCGCGATCAGCAATGCAGGGAAGGCGACGATGTTGACCGTCGCCCACCCTTGGCTGGTCTGTACGGTCCCTGCCGCGAGTGTCGCGAGCGCCGTTGTGCCGAAGACGAGGAACTCGTTGGCGGCTTGGGTTCTGGCGCGCTCTGCCGGTTCATAGGCTTCGATGAGAAGCGTGGTGCCGCCGATAAACAGAAAATTCCAGCCGACCCCGAGGAGAAAGAGCGCGGCCTGAAAGGCCGGCAGCGCGGAGCCGCTGAGTGCGATCGCAAGGCTTGCGGACAGGAGGAGCGCGCCTGCGACGAGAATACGCAGAACTCCGAAGCGGGCGATAAGCCCGCCGGTGACGAAGGACGGCGCGAACATGCCGACAAGATGCCAGCGTGTGACGCCGGCGGCGGCGTCGACCCCGTGGCCGGCGGCGACAACGGCGATCGGCGAGGCGGTCATCACGAAGCTCATGACGATATAGGCGGCGGCCGCGTTGAGCGCGGCGACGATGAACACCGGCTGGCGCATGATCGTCAGCAGCGGCCGGCCGCGTGCGTTCGCGTCCGCCGTGATCGTCGGCAGCGGTGCCCGCAACGCTGCGAGCACGGCAATCGAAAGGAGGGCAAGCAGCGCCGCGGCGAGATAGGCGCCCATATACTCCGCAACCGGCACAAGGGTGCGGGTCCGTGCAGCGACCTCGGGACCGATCAACGCGGCGACGACTCCGCCGGCCAAAACCCATGATACTGCCTGGGGACGGAAGGCCGGCGCTGCGAGATCGGCGGCCGCGAAGCGGTAATACATGGCGGACGCCTGAAAGACGCCGACTAGCGCGTTGCCTACGCAGAACAGCGCGAAATCGCCTTCTGCGACACCCCAGGCCGCGAGGCCGGCACCCGCCGCGCCGGCGAAGGCTCCGAGTTGGAATCCGGCGCGGCGTCCGATCCGCGCCATCAGCATCGAGGCTGGGATGGTCGTCGCGGCGGTGACGACAGTGCTGAGCGCGAGGGGGAGCGTCGCAAGACTCGCCACCGGCGCGAGCGTCGCGCCAACCAGACCCGAAAAAGTGAAGATCACCGAAAGCGCCGAAAGATAGAGCGCCTGTGCGATGCTCAGGATCAGAACCGGTCGGCGCCCCGCACCGGACATTCCCATCGCTTCCTGCGTCATTTCCGCCATGCCCTCGGCGTGCACCACCCGATCAATTTCCGGCTCCTCCCCGCAGCATCGAGCGCCGCCTTGAGGATCATCTGCCTGCTGCGAACCGCGACGGCGCGGTCGATCTGGCGGATATCGACGGTTCGCGTCATGGCGGCCACCGTTCATGCGGCGTCGGCGAGGCCAAGCGCCTCGACGAGCCCGGCCTTCTGCGCCGCGAAGGTGCCATAGAATATCTGGTCGCCGACCAGGGTAATCGGAGCGACGCGCACGCCGGTGCGCATCCTGGCTTCCGCCATGATCGCCGGGTCCGACATATCTTTTTCGGCCCAGGCGAGGCCGCGGCTGGTCAGCCACGCCTTAAGTGCTCGGCAATCGGGACAGGCCGGCGTGGAATAGACGATAATCTCCGGGGTGATCGCAGGCATGATCTTGTTCCTTGACGGTTCACGAACGGCAGAAAAGGGCGACGGGCTTGATCCGTGGGGATAGCTCCTCGTCCGGGCAGCTGACCGCAAGATGCGGCTTCCAACGATGACAGGGTCAACCCCTATATTCGGTCAGGGCGGGTGCCGGTGAGGGGTCGTCACCCGGCGCGGACGCAGGCGTTGCAGGGCCGGTGTGCCGGCTTCGCTGGAATCCTGCCAACGGCGGACGTGCCCGCAGGGCTGAGCAGGACTCAGTGTCGCCGTGGAGATGGCCCGCCGGGCTCGCCGAAGCGCCGCGGCTCGCGCGGTGCCAGGCGCGGCGGCCCGCCGTCTTCATCCGCCAGCCCTTCGATGATCGGGCAGTCGGGGCGGTCGTCGCCATGGCAATGATCCGCAAGCGTTTCGAGCGTTCGCACCATCGCCTCGATTTCAGCCATTTTCCCCCGCAACCGCTCGATATGTTCAAGCGCGAACGACTTCACGTCGGCGCTGGCCCGGCTCCGGTCAGACCAGAGGCCGAGGAGCTCGCCGATCTGCTCCACCGTAAAGCCGAGGTCGCGTGCGCGCCGGATGAAGCGAAGCCGATGCACGTCGGCCTCATCATAGTCGCGATAGCCCGAATCATGGCGGGCGGCTTTGGGGATAAGCCCCGTCTGCTCATAATAGCGGATCATCTTCGTCGAGACGCCCGACAATTTGGAAGCGCGCCCGATGTTCATGCCGCCTCTCCTTCTGCATTTCTGTCGGACGCGATCACCGGCCGGAACGCTTTCAACCGAAGCGCATTGCTTAGCACGAAGACGCTCGAGAGCGCCATCGCACCGGCCGCGAACACGGGCGACAGAAGCGTGCCGTTCACCGGATAAAGCGCGCCCGCCGCGACAGGGATCAATGCCGCATTATAACCGAACGCCCAGAACAGATTCTGCTGGATATTCCGGATCGTCGCCTTCGACAGGGCGATCGCGTTGACCACGCCGCGAAGGTCGCCCGACATCAGAACGACATCGGCGGACTCGATCGCGACATCGGTGCCGGTGCCGATCGCCAGACCGACATCTGCCTCGGCCAGCGCAGGCGCGTCATTGATACCATCGCCGACAAAGGCAAGCTTGCGGCCTCCCGCGCGAAGCCGATCGATCGCATCGACCTTTCCGTCGGGAAGCACCTCGCCGACGACCTCATCGATGCCCAGCGCGCGCGCAACGGCGTCGGCGGTCGCCTGATTGTCACCGGTGATCATCGCGACCTTCAGCCCGAGATCGTGCAGGGCCCGGATCGCTTCGGGCGTCGTGTCCTTGATCGGATCCGCGACCGCAATCACGGCCGCGAGCTTGCCGTCGATCGCAGCATAGAGCGGCGATCGGCCTTGCGCGCCGAACTCGCGGCCCTGGGCTGCGAAGGACGACACATCATGCCCCAGCTTTGCCATGAAACGGTCTGCGCCGACCTGCACCTTTCGGCCGCGCACCTCGGCTGATACGCCGTAACCCGGAACGGCTTCAAACGCGTCGGGCGAAGGAACGTCAAGACCCCGCGCGTCCGCGGCAGCCACGATCGCTTCGGCGATCGGATGCTCGGACCGGCTCTCGACGCTGGCGACCAGCGCCAACACCTCGTCGCGCCCGAAGCCAGCGGCCGGTTCGAGATCGGTCAGTTCGGGGCGACCCTTGGTCAGTGTGCCGGTCTTGTCGAGCGCCACGACGCTCACGTCGCGCAGCGTCTGGAGCGCTTCGCCCTTGCGGAACAGCACTCCCAGTTCGGCGGCGCGCCCGGTTCCGACCATGATCGACGTCGGGGTCGCAAGACCCATCGCGCACGGGCAGGCGATAATGAGCACCGCGACCGCGTTGATCAGTGCAAAGGTCAGCGCCGGATCGGGGCCGAAGACGAGCCAGATCAGGAAGGTCAACGCCGCGATCCCCATCACGGCGGGGACAAACCAGGCGGTGACCTTGTCGACCATCGCCTGGATCGACAGCTTCGAACCCTGTGCCTGCTCGACCATGCGGATGATCTGCGCCAACACGGTGTCGGCGCCGACTTTGGTCGCGCGGAAGGTGAAGGCGCCTGTCTTGTTGATCGTGCCGCCGACGACTGCCGCGCTCGCGGCCTTGGCGACCGGGACGGGTTCGCCGGTAATCATCGATTCGTCGACATAGGAGTTTCCATCGATCACTTCGCCATCGACCGGCACGCGTTCGCCCGGACGCACCTGAACGATGTCGCCGGCCCGGACGTCGGCAAGCGCGACTTCCAGCGCCGCGCCATCGCGCACGACGCGCGCGGTTTTCGCCTGAAGCCCTACGAGCCGCTTGATCGCCTCCGACGTTCGCCCCTTGGCCCTGGCCTCGAGATAGCGGCCGAGCAGGATCAGCGCGACGATCACCGCGGCGGCTTCATAATAGACATTGGCGGTGCCCGCCGGCAGAACGCCGGGGGCGAAGGTCGCGACCAGCGAAAAGCCCCAGGCAGCGCTCGTCCCCAAGGTGACGAGCGAGTTCATGTCGGGGGTGCCGCGCAGGATCGCGGGAATGCCCTTCTGGAAAAAGCGCAGGCCGGGGCCGAAGAGTACGAGCGTGGTGAGGGCGAACTGAATCAGCCAGCTCGTCTGCATTCCGATGTGGGCCATGACGAAATCATGGACCGCGGGAATGAGGTGCGAGCCCATCTCGAGTATGAAGACCGGCAGCGCCAGGACTGCGGCGAGAAGCAGCGACCGGCGCAGGCCGATGAGTTCCTCTTCGCGCGCCGAGGCTTGCTGGTCGGACGATGCGCTATCGTTTTCGACTCGCCGCGGTTCATATCCGGCGCCGCGGATCGCGCCCTCCAGATCGTCCAGCGACGCAATGCCCAGATGATAGCGGATGCCGGCTCTCTCGGTAGCCAGATTGACGGTGGCGGCGATAACGCCCGGAACCTTCGAAAGCGCTTTTTCGACATGACCGACGCACGAGGCACAGGTCATGCCCGCAACGCCGATTTCGACTTCGGCCTCGGGTACCTGATAGCCCGCGCGCTCGATCGCCTGCACGACGGCCATCACGTCAGCGGCGCCCGCGAAAGTCACCTCGGCGCGTTCGGTCGCCAGATTAACGCTCACCCCTGCGACGCCCGGAAGTTTGGCGATCGCCCTTTCGACATGGCCGACGCACGAAGCACAGGTCATGTCGGCAACGGCGATGCTCAGCTGCGCCGATTCGGGGGCGGGAACATCGTTTTCCCGCTTCAATTGCATCACATCGGCCATCGCAAGTTTCTCCGGTTTTCTTCGATTGACCGGATTGTGCCGCTTCCAACGATGGGAAGGTCAAGGGGAAAACTCTTCGAACCGAAGGCTTCCGTGATGGAAACCCCAATTTGGATTTCACTTGAAATCTGAAGACAACATCCTGACACTTTCGGCTTATCCTGTCCGGACTTCGCGATCGGCACCCACATAATATTTCCGTTTGCCGTGCTTTTCGTCGTGGAACACATAATCATACCGCCTCACCATGGCAGCACGACCGGCATCGCTGCCGAGCGTCAAATCGAACGCTTCCTCGTAAGCGCGTTGGCTATCCGACGGGACCGAATGGGGCATTTTAAAGTGGGCGGCGGCTGGTCGGAATTTGCCGAACCTCACGACAAGGCGGACTGGTGATCCTGCGGTCTTTACAAGGATTGACGCAGGAAGTGGTACAGACGGTCGTCACCGCTCATCGCAACATTGAACCGCATATAATCGCGCCAATGGCCGCCCGCGCTAAAGACGGGACCGGGGGCGAGCACGATCTGCTCGACGAGCGCGCGCCGGGCGAGTTCCACAGAGTCCACTCCGTCGGGTAGTCTGGCCCATAGGAAGATGCCGGCCTGTGGTTCGATCCAAGGTTCGACCCCCACCGCCCGCAAACGCCCGGCGACGGTCGCCATGGCGCGGGCCAGCCGGGCGCGGACAGCTTCCAGATGTCGGCGATAACTGCCATTGGTCAAGACGTTGTGGACCAAGTCCGCCGAGAGCGGGCTGCCCGCCATCGAGGTTGCGATGCGCAAATCGGCCAGCGCCTCGATCCAGTCGGCTCGCGCCGCGATATGACCGCACCGGACAGCGGCGGACAGCGATTTGGAAAAGCTGCCGATACGGATCACCCGGTCGAGTCCGTCAAAAGCGGCAAGGCGCGGCGCGACTCCTGGCTCGAAATCGCAGAGAATATCGTCTTCGACGATCAGCATGTCGTTCATTTCGGCCAGTTTGAGCACGCGGTGCGCGGTCGGTGCGGCAAGCGTGGCGCCGGTCGGATTATGCACCGCCGAATTGGTCAGGTAGAAGCGCGGCCGATGCTTCGCGGCCGCCTCCGCGAATGCGGCGAGGTCCGGGCCGGCCGGGGTCATCGGCACGCCGACGACTGACGCGCGGTGCGCGCGCAGCAAGGCGAGAAAATTGAAATAGCAGGGATCGTCGACCAACACCGTATCGCCGGGTTCAAGAAGAAACCGACAGACGAGATCGAGCGCATGCGTGCTGCTGTCGGTCAAAAGGATATGGTCGGGGCCGGTTTCGACGCCCTGCTCGGCCAGGCGCCGCGCCAGCAGAAGGCGCAGCGATAACGATCCCAGCGGCGAGGCATAGCCGGCCAATATGTTCCCGCTCTCGCTTCGCGTGGCCTTGCGAACCGCCTTGCGCAGCGCATCTCCCGCCAGCCATTCATCCGGCAGCCAGCCGCAACCCGGCATCAGGCAGTCGCGCCGGTCCCCCAATGATTGCCGAAGCATCCACAGGGGATCGACCTCACGCTCGGCAACCTCGCCCATCCGATCGAGCGCCAGCGGAGCGAGCGGCGCGGTGACATAGAAGCCCGATCCGGGGCGGGACCGGATCATGCCTTCTGCCGCGAGGCGTTCATACGCCTCCACCACGGTCGAGCGTGCCACGCCCATCGCATCTGCCATTGCTCGTATCGAAGGGAGCTTTGCGCCCGGCGTCAGCGTGCGCGCATCGATCCGGCTGCGGATCGTGCGCACGACCCGCCCCGTGCGTGTTTCATCGGCATGGGTTGTCATTGTTCTGCTCATGCGACCATTACAGTTTGGTGAAACTGTGCTGATCCCTACCTTTCGGTTCCGACCGCGCCAAGTTAATTTGGTGCGATCACCCGTTGGAGTACAGATATGACCTATCCCTTTCGTCTTGTGGATGTGTTCGGCGCGGAAAATTTTGCCGGTAACCCCGTCGCGGTGCTGACCGATGCCGCCGACCTGACGACAGATGCCATGCAGGCGATCACGCGCTGGCTCAATCTGTCGGAGACCACCTTTCTTCTGCCTCCGACCGATCCGGCCGCCGATTATCGCGTGCGCATTTTCACGCTGGCGCACGAATTGCCCTTTGCCGGGCACCCGACGCTCGGTAGTGCCCACGCCTGGCTGGAAGTCGGCGGACGTCCGAAAAATGACGGTCTTGTCGTCCAGCAATGCGGCGCGGGGCTGGTGACGATCCGTCGCGATAGCGGACGCCTAGCCTTTGCGGCGCCCAAGTTGCTCCGTGGCGGCCGACCGACAGAAGCGGAGATCGAGCGGGTGGCGCATAAATTGCGGATCGAACCGGGCACGATCGTCGACGCCGCCTGGGCCGACAATGGCCCTGGCTGGATCGCGGTGATGCTCGATTCGGCCGACGCCGTTCTGGCCCTTGATCCCGACCGGCGGCCAGGAGAAAGAATCGATATTGGCGTCGTCGGCCCTCACGCCGCGGGGAGCGCAGTCGCTTTCGAAATTCGCGCATTCTTCAGCGATGCGCAGGGTGCGCTGATCGAAGATCCCGTGACCGGCAGCCTCAATGCCTCGGTTGGTCAGTGGCTGTTTGGAAGCGGCCGGGCGACGGATTCCTATGTCGCGGCCCAAGGCACGCGGCTGGGACGAAGCGGCCGGATTCATGTCGATCGGGACAGCGCTGGTCAGGTCTGGGTGGCGGGGGCCAGCAGAACGCTTTTTTCCGGGCAGGGTGAATGGTGATGCAGGTCGCGGTCCTCACCTTCGATGGATACAATGAGCTGGATTCCTTCGTTGCTGCGACGATCATCAACCGCCTTCGCCCCCACGGATGGCGTGCCCATATCACCGCGCCGACGGAATGGGTCGCGTCGATGAACGGCGTCACGGTGCAGCGGCAGCGTTCGCTTGCGTTCGTGAAGGAGGCAGATGTCGTGCTGATCGGCAGCGGCATTCGGACCCGCGACATAGCCGGCGATTCCGACCTGCTCGCCCATTTGCGACTCGACCCTGCATGCCAACTGATCGCGGCACAATGTTCGGGAACATTGCTGCTTGCGAAGCTTGGCCTTGTCGATGGCGTGCAGGCCTGCACCGATCTGACGACGAAGCCCTGGGTGATCGAAGCGGGCGTCGAGGTCATCGACGCGCCATTCGCCGCGCACGGGAATGTCGCGACGGCGGGTGGCTGTCTCGCTGCGCCATATCTTGCCGCGTGGATCATCGCGCGTGGCGCTTCGATCGATCACGCGCGCGAGGCGCTGCATTATGTTGCCCCGGTGGGAGAAAGGTCGCTCTATGTCGATCATGTACTCCGCGTGATCGAACCCGCTCTCCCCGCCCTGGTGCAGGCGGATCCAGTCCCTCCTATGGAAGCAGGTGCCTACGCTCCGGCAGGACCGTCGCAATGACGCCCCGCCATCGCGGATCTTGTCATTGCGGCGGCGTGGTCTTTACCATCGCCCACGAGCCGGCCGAGTTGACCACATGCGATTGCTCGCTGTGCATGAAACGCAGCGCGCGGATGGTGAAAGTGCCGGAGGCGGCGCTGCGTGTCGAACAGGGGCAGGACCTGCTCGCACTCTATGAATGGAACAGCAGGCGGGCCAAACATTTTTTCTGCCGACGCTGCGGCATCTATGTCTTTCACCGCAAGCGCGCCGCTCCCGATCATTTCGGTGTCAATATCTTCTGCCTCGACAATTATGATGCTGCCACGCTTCCGGTTCGGGCGACCGATGGTGCGCAGATGAGCCTGGTGTGCGCCGCCCCGCGTCCCGAATGGCCAGGGCCGCGCCGCTCCGCTACTCCCTCCCCATGCGGGTCCAATCCGCTCGCTCATCGATCGTCCGATCCCGACACATGCGCGGCGGCTGCGGACGCTCTCGGGGTCGCTGGGCAGGGCATTCCACCAAATAGCGGAAGATAGGGCGGACGCGCTTTCTGTCGCGTCACGGCCCGCGCGATCCGATGTCCGCAGTATCGATCACATAATGAGCAATAATGATCAAAAACGATTGACATGCTCCAAAATTTGTCTCAATGATCCATAAAGGCTCATTATGGCGATGCACCAAGCGATCGCCGGCACCATTGGTTGGAGGGGATGATATGCGCTTGTCGACGGTCTCATTTCGTGCGTCGGTCCTGACCGGAGTTGGCGCTGCTTCCTTGCTCATCGGAGCACAGGTGCGAGCGGAGGAGATGGAGCAGGCGGCGGGCTCCGAGCCCGAAGTCGAGGAAATCGTCGTCACCGGCAATGTGGCAGGGTCGAGCGCCAGGCCGTCAGCCGCCGTCTCGGTTTTGCGGTCGGCCGAGATTCAGCAAATCGCCCCGCTCAGCGCGGCGGATCTGCTCAAGAATGTTCCTGGCGTATTCGTCAATTCCGCGCTCGGCGAAGTCCGCAACATCGTCTATTCGCGCGGCGTATCGGCCAATTCATCGGACGGCGCCAATGGCTATTATTATGTGTCATTGCAGGAGGACGGGCTGCCGGTCACTAACGTCACCTTCAATAATTTCGGACCGGATTTCTTTTACCGACAGGACTTGAGTCTGGCGCGGCTCGAAGCGCTGCGTGGCGGAACTGCGGTCGTCACCGGCCCGAATGCACCAGGCGGCATCTTCAACTATATCTCGCGAAGCGGCCGAAGCGATCCGGGGGTCGAAGTCAGTGGCCGCTTCGGTCTCGAGGGTAATGGCAAAAACCCCTATTACCGCGTCGATGCCTTTGCCGCCGGGCAACTCGCCGACACGCTCTATTACAGCATCGGCGGCTTCTATCGCGACAGTACGGGCGCGCGTGACCCGGGCTACTCGCTCAATCGTGGCGGCCAGATCAAGGCCAATCTCCTGTGGGATTATGGCAGCGGCACCGTGCAACTCTATGGCAAGTATCTGGACGATCGAAACGGCTTTTTCGAGTTCGTCCCTGCGCGCAACTTCAACGATCCTAAGGCGGTTCCCGAGCTCGGCAACGCCTTCTCGCCCTTGCCGCCCAAATCGGGCCGGCATCGCTTCAATGCCTATATCGGTGCGCCAGAACAGAGTTGGGATCCGAGCAAGCTTGCGCACAGCAAGTCGACCACGATCGGCCTCAAAATCGATCATGAATTCGGTGATGGCTGGTCGATCTCGAATAATCTGAAATATGCGGACAACCGGGCCGACTGGACGACCGGCGCGGTGATTTTTCCGCTGGCGATCGACGATCCGGTTCTCAATGTCTTCCTCAATGCCTTGCGTCCCGGCGCGTACACATACACCGATCGCTCAACGGGGAATATTGTCGCGCAGCTCAGCCGGAATGCCGCCGGGCAGATCAACGTAGTCAGCAACAGCCTGCCCAACCAGAGCGTGCTCCAGAACGGCGTGCTTTCGCAAGTCGCCTATAGCTATGAACCGTCGGTCGAGGAATGGATGGACCAGCTCTCGATTACCAAGAGGTTCGATACCATGAGCTTCAAGCTCGGGGCATTCTTCGCCACCTCTGGTATCGAACTGATCAACGGGGGGGGCGGCATCGGGCTTTCGCCCCTCGTTGACAATCCCGATCTGCTCGACATCACCTATACCGGCCCAAGCGGGACCGTCCAGCAACTGACCGACCCGTCAGGCTTCACCGCGATCGGCCAACGCGCCGTCCGCAACACCGGTCGGCAAAAGCAACTGTCGATCTTTTTCGGCCATGACTGGACGCTGACCGACCGGCTGTCGATCGACTGGGGTGCGCGCTATGAAAAGATCCGGGTTAAAGGCGCCAACCAGACGAGCATCGCCAACCCGCGGTGTTTCGACCCGACTTACGGGGGCGCCGACAACAATGTAGATACCCTCTACGACAATTGCCAGACAACGCTCAGCGCACCGCTGCGTTACGATCATTCGCTCGATTATTTTTCCTTCTCCGGCGCGATGACTTATCGTTTCGACGACAGAAACATCGTTTACGCACGCTATTCGCAGGGCAAGAAGGCGCCCGATTTCGCCTTCTTCATCACCCTCGATACGCCGGCGGAGATCGATAATGTTCGCCCGGTGTCGCAAAAGGTGCAGCAGATCGAACTGGGCTATCGCCACAATGGCGACCGCTTCCACGCATCGGTTAGCCCATTTTACAGCAAGCTGAGCCGGGTCGGAACAACCCAGGTCTTCCAGAATGCCGACGGCAGCTTCTACACCCCCCCGACTCTCTTCGCGACGACCGAGACCTGGGGTGTCGAAATCGAAGGCGATGTCGACGTGACCGACAGCGTCAATCTGCGGACGGCCGTGACGGTCCAGGATCCCCAGTCCAGGAATTTCGCGGTGTGGATCGCGAACGGTCTCGGTCCTGCCGACGACAGCATCAGCGCGGTCCCCGACGGTGACGCCGACAATAATGCCAAGCTTATGGCGACGACGACGCTGCGCTTCACGCCATCGGACCGATTCACGAGCTTTCTGACCTGGAAATATATGGGTGCCCGCGCGGCCAATCGCTTCAACACATTCGATCTGCCTGCCTTTAGCCAGATCGATATTGGCGCCACCTATAATTTCACCGAAAAAGTCAGCATCTCGGCGAACATCAATAATGTTCTTAACGGCAAGGGCGTGATGAGTTGGGCGCCCGCGGGCGGGCTGGTCGCGTCGCTGGACCGCCAAGCCTTTACGCCTGCGCAACGCGCCGCAAACGAGGATCAGCTTTTCAATATCATCACGATCCAGCCGCGGGCCTTCTTTGTGTCCGGGAAGGTCAAATTTTGAGAACCGCCAAAGCGGTCTAGGTGGCAAGGTGACAGAAATGATGACGATCGCACGTAAGATATCGCGGCGCGGGATGCTGGTCGCATTGCTGCTCGGGTCGACGATGGTGGATGGCGGCGCCATCGCCCGCGAAGCGTCCGTCTCGCTTGAAGACGGGTTCCGCGATCCACCCAATGAAGCTCGCCCTCGGGTCTGGTGGCACTGGATGAACGGCAATATCACCGAGGAAGGCATCCGCCGCGATCTCGAATGGATGAAGCGGGTCGGGATTGGCGGCCTGCAAAATTTTGACGCGCATCTGCTCACGCCGCAGGTGGTCGACAAGCGGCTGATCTATATGGATGCCGATTGGCAGAAAGTGTTCCGTCACGCAGCGCGGCTTGCCGATCAATTGGGGCTCGAATTCGCGATCGCATCGTCGCCGGGGTGGAGCGAGACGGGCGGCCCATGGGTCAGGCCCGAACAGGCCATCAAGAAATTCGTTTGGAGCGAGACCATTGTAGCAGGAGGCCGCCGCTTCAACGGCAGCCTTGCCAAGCCACCCGCGGTGACGGGTCCGTTCCAGGACCTGCCCGCGGAAAAGGAACTGGTGGCGACGGATACCGGCGAGGCGGTTCCCGACCATTATGCCGATACGGTGGTGGTCGCTTATCGTCTGCCCGATGCCGCCCCGCCGCAAGCGAAGCTGAGCACAAGCGGCGATCTTGCCGATACTGCGGCGCTTTCCGACGGTCGGCAGGCCACATCGGTCGCAATCCCTGCGGGCAGCGAAACGAAACCGGCTTGGCTTCGCGCCGATTATGCCGAACCTCAAACGATCCGCGCTGCGACCCTGGGGTTGCATATTTCGACAAGCTTGCTCGGCGCGGCGGTGCCGACAGCCTATTTGGAGGCCAGTACCGACGGTATAAATTTCCGGCGCGTGGCCGAATTTCCCGGAGGCGGCGTACCACAGCACACCATTAGTTTCCCGCCGGTCACTGCGCGCAGTTTCCGCGTTCGTTTCGGCCCCTTTAGCGAGGCCGAGGGCCTCACGCGTCTGGGCAGCGTGCCCGGGGCGGCTATCATTTCCTTTGGCGCGCCTGCCGATCGCTCCACAATCCGCGTCAGCGAGTTCGCTCTGAACAGTGACGCGCGTGTCAACCGCTTCGAGCAGAAGGCGGGATTTGGTGTCGTTCCCGATTATTATGCGCTGGCTACGCCGGCCGGGTCCGGGGGCCGCTTCGTGCCAAAGGAAGAGGTGATCGACCTGACCGGGAAAATGACGCCCGACGGGCGCCTCGACTGGACTCCGCCCGCGGGGCGATGGAAGGTGTTGCGCTTTGGATACTCGCTCACGGGCAAGCGTAACCATCCGGCCACAGCCGAAGCGACCGGACTCGAGGTCGACAAGCTCGATCGCGCCGCGGTGAAGGACTATATCGAAACCTATCTCGACACTTATCTGAAGGCGACGGGCCCCGAACTGCTCGGCAAGCGTGGGGTCAATGCGCTGCTCAACGACAGCATCGAAGTCGGCGCGATGAACTGGACCGGCGACATGATTGCGCAGTTCCGTCGATTGCGAGGATATGATCCGATGCCTTGGCTTCCCGCGCTGACGGGCACGGTGGTCGAAGGGGCGGAGGAGAGCGACGCGTTCCTCTATGATTTCCGCCGCACGATCGGCGACCTGCTGGCCGACAGCCATTATGCACAAATTGGTGAGAGTGTCCGCGGGCGCGGCATGGTGCACTACGCCGAGGCGCTCGAGTTCGGGCGCCCCTCGTTGGGCGACGACATGGCGATCCGGCGCAACGCAGATGTGCCCATGGCGGCAATGTGGACCCACAAGCCCGGCAGCGAACCCAAGCCGGCGTATCAAGCGGATATGCGCGGCGCCGCATCGGTCGCGCATGTTTATGGTCAGAATCTGGTGGCGGCGGAGTCCTTGACATCGGCTTATTCCCCCTGGGCATTTGCGCCCGCCGATCTCAAGCCGATGATCGATATGGAATTTGCCCTCGGCGTCAACCGACCCGTGATCCACACCTCGGTCCATCAACCGATCGAAAAAAAGCCCGGACTGTCGCTTGCGATCTTCGGTCAATATTTCAACCGCCACGAAAGCTGGGCCGAGCAGGCAAAACCTTGGGTCGATTATATGTCGCGCAGCGCCTTGCTGCTGCAACAAGGCCGTTTCGTCGCGGACGTCGCCTATTTCTATGGTGAAGAAGCGCCGCTGACGGGCTTGTTCGGGACCAGGCCGGTCGACGACGCACCCGAAGGCCATGGTTATGACTTCGTCAACGCCGATGTGCTGCTCAATCAGTTCAAGGTTGAGGACGGCCAGCTTACGACGTCGGGCGGTGCGCGATATCGCGCGCTCTATCTCGGCGGCAGCAGCCAACGCATGACGCTGCCCGTACTGCGGCGGTTGAGCGCACTCGTCGAGGCCGGTGCCGTCGTGGTGGGTGCCAAGCCTTTGGGATCGCCGAGCCTTGCCGATGACCAAGCCGAATTTGCGGCGCTGGCGGATCGGCTGTGGAGCGGCATGGCGTCGGGGCGGGGCCGCGTCATTGCGGATAACGATATCGACAAGGCGCTGCGGATGATCGGCGTGGAGCGCGACTTCGACTATGCCGGAACCGCGCCCGACAGCAAGCTGATGTTCGTCCATCGCAGGCTCGACGATGGCGACATTTATTTCGTGACCAACCGGACGGCGCGTGCCGAAACGATCGAGGCGCGCTTTCGCGTTACAGGCAAGCGCCCGGAGATTTGGCGCGCCGAGACGGGTAAGAGCGAGCCCATCTCCTATCGCATCGAAAATGGTCACACCGTGGTGCCGCTGGAGATGAAGGAGAATGACGCATTCTTCGTCGTCTTCCGAAAACCTGCGGTGAAACTTGCGGAGACCATCAGCAAGCCCGAATATCGAGTGATCGCGGCGATCGACGCCCCGTGGAGCGTCCATTTCGAGCCAGGGCGCGGCGCACCGGACAGTATGACGCTGGACCGATTGGCGCCACTCGATGAGAATGCCGACGAAGGCATCCGCTATTTCTCCGGCACAGCGCGCTATTCGAGCAGTTTCGACCTGCCCCATGCCGTGCGTGAAGGGGAGCCGCTTTGGCTCGATCTCGGCAAGGTCGGCGATCTCGCCGAGGTGCTCGTCAATGGCCGTTCGCTCGGTATCACCTGGCTTGCACCCCATCGCGTCGACATTGCCGAAGCCGTCAAGCCCGGTCGCAACAGCATCGAGGTGCGCGTGACCAATCTCTGGGTGAACCGGTTGATCGGCGACGCGCAGCCCGGTGCGGCAAAGATCGGTTTCACCACGCTGCCGACCTACATGCCCGACGCAAAGCTGCGCCCCTCTGGGCTGATGGGCCCCGTGACGCTTTTGGCACGCAAGTGACGATATTGTTCTCCGAGCGGAACGGATCGCGATGACCCCCAACCCGATGCTGGGCCTGCTTTTCCACTGGCTGGGCGGTCTCGCCTCGGCAAGCTTCTATGTGCCCTACAAGGGTGTGCGGCGCTGGTCGTGGGAAATATTCTGGCTGACGGGCGGCGTCTTCTCCTGGCTCCTGGGGCCCTGGGTATTTGCGGCGCTCCAGACCGAAAATCTGCTCGGCGTGCTGGGCGGGACGCCCGGTGAGACGCTGTTCTGGTGCCTGTTCTTTGGCGCGCTCTGGGGGCTAGGGGGTCTTACATATGGGCTTACCATGCGCTATCTTGGGCTTTCGCTCGGCATGGCAATCGCTCTCGGGCTGACAACGGCGTTCGGCACATTGGTGCCGCCGATCTTTGCGGGCGATTTTCACGAGCAGATCATCGCGACCACGAGCGGCAACGTCATTCTGGGGGGCATCGGGGTTGCGATGGTGGGTATCCTGACCGTCGCGCGCGCCGGGCATGAGAAGGATGCCGCCCAAAATGCGACCGGGGCCGTCACCGAGTTTGCCTTTCGCAAGGGGCTTGGCGTGGCGATCTTCTCCGGAATCATGTCGAGCTGTTTCGCCTATGGCCTCGCGGCCGGCGAACCGATCCGCGAGGCAAGCCTTGCGGCCGGCACGGGGCATCTCTGGCAGGGGCTCCCCGTGCTCTGCGTCGTCCTGGTTGGCGGCTTTCTCACCAATTTTCTGTGGTGCCTCTGGCTGATAGTCCGTAACCGCTCGGCCGCCGAATGGCTGGGCGGCGCGGGAAGGAATCGGCAGGCCGACGGGGCTCGGATCCCGCTGACGCGCAATTATCTGCTTTGTGCGCTGGGCGGCACGATGTGGTATTTTCAGTTCTTCTTCTATACGATGGGCGAAAGCCAGATGGGACGTTTCGGCTTCTCGTCCTGGACCCTTCACATGGCGAGCATCATCATTTTCGGGACCTTATGGGGTTTCGCTTTCAACGAGTGGCGCGATGCGCCGCCGCGCACGCGGGCGATGGTGTGGGCAGGTGTCGCATTGCTGGTGTTGTCTACGGTCATCATCGGTTGGGGCAACGCGATCGCGACCTGAGCGACGCGCCTCAGCCTGCTTTGCGATTGGCGACGATCAGCCTGATGCCGGCCCGTTCGATCATCTGTGCCTGCGCGTCCGAGATGCCGCTGTCCGTGATGATGACGTCGATCTCCTCCAGCCCGCACACGACATTGCCCGAGGAACTTTGAAACTTGGTGTGATCGACGAGGACAATGATTTCGTCGGCCCGCTCGATCAGATGCCGTTCGGCCGTCACGAGTACGATGTCGGCCTGCATCAGTCCCTGCGCGCCGATTGCCGCGGCACCCATGAAGAGTTTCGGCGCATGAAAGCGGGGCATGCTCTCCTCGCCCGGTGCCGCAAGAATGATGTTCTGTTCGCGAAACACGGTTCCCGAAGGAACGAGTATGCCCGTGCCGGCCTGTGGCAGCAGGGCGCTCACGATGTGGAGCGAGTTGGTGAGAACCTGGAGGTTGAGTCCGGCCAGATGCGGGCACATCTGTAGCGTCGTTGATCCTCCATCGATCATCACCCCTTCACCAACGTGGCAAAGTTGGGCGGCGGCCCGTCCGATCGCCTCTTTCTCGGCACGATTGCGGCCGATATTTTCGTGAAAGGGAACCCCCGCGAGGCTCGCTATCGTGGATCTTTCGCGAGATGGTTCGCCCGCGAGCTTGGCGCCGCCGCGTACGCGCTCCAAAAGACCCTCCTCGGCCATCCGCTCAAGATCCCGCCGGATTGTCGCGGGCGAGGCATCGATTCCGCGCTCCAGTTCGGGAAATGAAATGAATCCGCGGTCGGACAACAGGCTCAATATGCGCTTTTCGCGCTCGGTCGCGTGCATTTTTACTCTTTCGGACGAATATCTCCGCCCGTTCTTCCGCTTCCTAATGCCCGTTTCAAGCAAATTCGCTCAAACAATGCCAGCGCCGAGCCCCACGGGTTTGCGCTTCTGTGCCATGCGGGCGCGCCACCCGCTCACACGATATGCTGCGAGCGCGTCGATCGCACCGCCTGCTTCCATTCGCGCCATGGCAAGGATCGGCGTAACGTCGGTACGATAGGCGCGGCGAAGCGTCTGAAACGCCGCCATCGCGTCATTGTCCTCCTGGGCCTGGCGAAGCTGGTTGCGGTCGACGAGAACCGCCTTGGCGAAGGCCGCAACAATCGCTTCGGCGGACGAGATCATGCTCTCTATGGGATCGGTCACATTGTGCGACTGGTCGATCATATAAGCGGGCGCAAAGCCTTGACGCGGGTTGCGTTCGGCTTCGACAAGTTCGTTGAAGACCAGGAAAAGCTGATGCGGATTGATCGATCCGCTGTCGAGATCGTCGTCGCCATATTTGCTGTCGTTGAAATGGAAACCGCCCAGCTTGCCGAACCGATGCAGACGCGCGACGATCTGCTCGATGTTGACGTTGGGCGCGTGGTGGCCAAGGTCGACGAGGCACTGGGCCTTGGGGCCCAGTTCTTGCGCGGCGAGGATCGAACTTCCCCAGTCGGCGATCACCGTCGAATAGAAGGCCGGCTCGAACATCTTGTGTTCGATGAGCATCCGCCAGCTATCGGGCAGCGCGGCATAGACCTGCGCCGCCGAATCGAGATAGCGGTCGAGCGAACGCGCAAGATCCTGCTGGCCAGGAAAATTGGTGCCGTCGCCCACCCAAATCGTGAGGTCGCTCGCACCGAGCTGCCGCCCGATCTCGATACATTCGATATTGTGCTCGATCGCCTGCGCGCGGGCTTTGGGATCCGTGGAGGCGAGGCTGCCATTGGCATAGCTGACGGCCTGGTCGTGCTGATCCTGAAAACTATTGGAGTTTACGGCATCGAAGCCAAGACCGAGCGCGGCCGCCTCCTCGCGCAACGCCGCATAGTCGCTGACCTTGTCCCATGGGAAATGGGGACTGACGCGCGGCGTTACGCGTGAGAGCTGATTGACGACGGCGCAGTCCTCGAGCTTCTCGTGAATCGTCGTCGGCTCGCCGGGAAGCGGAAATTTTGCGAAGCGCGTGCCCCCGCGCCCCGCGCCCCAGCTCGGTACCGCAACCGAAAAGCCCGCAACGCGCGCCTTGACGGTGTCGATCGTCACGCCCCGCCGGGCAAGCTGGCGGCCCAGGCTGTCATATTCGTCGTGCAAGGCATCCAGATGTAGCGCATTCTGCGCGTCGATCTGGTCCTCGGATAGTGGCAGTGCCGTCACGCTCATGTCCTCTCGTCCAACTGGCCGTTATCGGCTTTCATCTGTCGTCGCGGTATCAGCGCGTAAAGGCCTGCGCATTGCCCGCATCGACATTGACGATGTTGCCCGTCGATTTGGCAGAGGCATCGCCGGCAAGGAACAGGACGGCCTCTGCGATGTCCTCGGGCAGCACGTTGCGCTTGAGCATCGAGCGCAGGCGGTAGAATTCCTCAAGTTCCTCGCCGGCATCGACGCCGTAGGCGCCCGCGCGTTCCTTGCGCCAGCCACCATCCCAGATTCGTGATCCCTTGATCACCGCGTCGGGATTGACGGTGTTGACGCGTATGCCGTGTGGCGCGCCTTCGAGCGCCAGGCAACGCGCGAGATGGAGGGCCGCCGCCTTGGCGGAGGCGTAGGCCGAAGCATTGGTAGCGGCGGCCAGTGCATTCTTGGATCCGATGAACACGATCGAGCCGCCGCCCTGCTGGCGCATCAGCGGAAAGGCGGCCCGTGCGGTGAGGAAATATCCTTCGGCAAGCACGTCGTAATTTTTCTGCCAGATCGCCACGGTCGTTTCCTCGATCGGCGCCGACGAGGCGATGCCGGCGTTGGCGACCAATATGTCGAGCCCTCCGAATTCCAGCGCGCATAGATCGAACGCCGACTGTACCTGCGTTTCGTCGGTCACGTCGCAAATCGCCATGCGGACATTGTCGCCGCCGAAGCCGGCTTGGAGTTCCTCCATTGCCGTTCGGAGCACTTCGCCATCGCGGTCGGCGAGCATCACGCAGGCGCCCTCGCGCAGCAGCCGGTGTGCAGTGGCGAGGCCGATACCCCCCGCGCCGCCCGTTATCAGTGCGATCTTGCCGACAAGCGGGCGGGGTTTGGGCATGCGCTGAAGCTTAGCCTCCTCCAGCGCCCAATATTCGATCCTGAACGCCTCGCTCTCGCTGAGGCCGATATAAGCCCCGATCGCCTCGGCGCCTCGCATCACATTGATGGCATTGCCGTAAAATTCCCCCGCCAGCCGGGCGGTGGTCTTGTCGGCAGCGAATGTCATCCGACCGATGCCGGGCACCAGCACGACAACGGGATTGGGATCGCGCATCGCGGGATCGCCGGGTCGCGCACAGCGATTGTGATAGGCGGCGTAGCCATCGCGATAGTCCGCAATGGCCGCCTCAAGATAGCCCTCCTCGTCGAGCCGCGTGGGGTCGAGCGTCAGCGGAGTGATCTTGGTCCGAAGGAAGTGGTCGGGGCAGGATGTGCCGATCGCGGCGAGGCGATCGAAATCCCGGCTGCCGACAAATTCGAGCGTTTCGGGATCGTCGGAAAAGTGCGCCGCCTTGGCGCGCGCGCCGGCCATGAGGCCGCGAAGGCGAGGCATAAGTCCGGCCGCTGCCGTCCGGCGATCTTCCGCACTTAGTGGCGCGACCTTCTCTCCGTCAAAGGCAGGTTTGCCCGCCATCCGCTTGTTCAGATACTCCGCGGCATCGGCGATCAGGCTGATGGTGTTATCGTAGCAGGCCTTCGCGCTGTCCGCCCAGCAAATGATGCCGTGCCCCGCGAGCATTACGCCCCGCAAACCGGGATTGGCCGCGGCATAGTCACGCAGCCTGAGACCCAGATCGAAGCCCGGGCGTTTCCACGGCAGCCACCCGACCGTCCCGTTCCAGATTTCGCGTGTGGCCGTCTCCCCGCCGGTCGACGCCGCCAGCGCTATCACTGCGTCGGGGTGGACATGGTCGACATGGGCAAAGGGCAGATAGCCGTGGAGCGGCGTATCGATCGAGGCAGCGCGTGGGTTCAGGCCGAAGGTGCAGTGGGGAAGATAGTCCACCATCTCGTCTTCATGCTCGACGCCGCGATAGAGGCCTTCGAGTGCCAGCAATTTGTCGAGGTAGAGCGTCGCGAGGCCGTCGCGCTTCATCGAGCCGAGGTCGCCGCCCGACCCTTTGACCCACAGCACGGGGGTTTCGGTACCGGTCAGGGGGTCGCGTCCGACCGTCTTTGCTGACGTGTTCCCTCCCCCGAAATTGGTTACGGTCAAATCCGATCCGAGCAGGTTGGAACGATAGAGGAGCAGCTCTTCCTGCGTTTTCCCTTTCGCTTCGGCGTCAGACCAGCGATTTGCGGGCACGGCAAACGGAAGGGCGGATTTGGTGGCGGCATTCGTTCCGGCCCGAAGGATATCTTCCATCCAGCATTCTCTCTCGATAACTATTGAATTTGCGCGAATCTAACGAAAGCTGTGGCAATATGCAATCTATTTCGATAAATATCGATCAAAATTTGTCGTAAAGGAGAAGATGGTGCGTGGGCATGTCGTCGTTCTGGACATTGGTAAGAGCATGGCAAAGCTCAGCCTTTTCGATGCCGCAGGCGGGCTGATCGCCAGGCGCGACCGTCCCAATCAATCCGTCTCGGCCGGGCGGCATAAGGCGCTCGATACTGCGGGAATCGAGGCCTGGCTGGCGGCGGTGCTTGCCGACTTCGGGCAAATGGCGCCGATCGAAGCGATCGTTCCAGTGGGCCATGGTGCCGCCGTGACGATCATCCGCGACGGTGAGTTGGCCTATCCGCCGCTGGACTATGAAGAGATGGATTCGGACGATGATCGCGCGTCCTATGAACGCGAGCGCGACGCATTTGCTCAGACCGGATCGCCGTCGCTGCCCGGTGGCTTGAACCTTGGTGCCCAGTTGCACCGATTGGAACGAATGGTGCCGGGCCTGCTGGGCGACGGCGCGACAATCGTGCCGTGGCCGCAATATTGGGCGTGGCTGCTGTCGGGCGTCGCGGCCTCCGAAGTCACGAGCCTCGGTTGCCACAGCGATCTCTGGCGGCCCTTGGCTGGCGCGCCTTCGGCTCTGGCGATCCGTCGGGGATGGGGGGACAAGCTCGCGCCGCTCAGGCGCGCAGATGCCGTTCTTGGTACGTTGCTGCCTGATTGGGCGGCCCGCACCGGGCTTCCCGATACGGTGCGCGTCCATTGCGGATTGCATGATTCCAACGCGGCGTTGCTCGCGGCTCGCGCTTTTCCACAAATCGCCCGGAACGATGCGACCGTGCTGTCGACGGGAACCTGGTTCGTCGCGATGCGCACGCCCGATCCGGGCCATCCGATCGATCTCGCGGCGCTTCCCGAGGCGCGGGACTGTCTGGCCAATGTCGACGCCTATGGCCACGCCATTCCATCGGCGCGCTTCATGGGTGGACGCGAAATCGAGATGCTTGTCGAAGATGCGGCGCAGCGAATCGACATTGCCGCCGATCAGCCGGCCCTGCTGGCAGCGGTTCCCCGCGTACTCGATGCTGGCGCAATGGTGCTTCCCGGTTTTGTACCGGGGGCGGGACCGTTTCCACGCCATCGCGGACAATGGATCGCGCGGCCCGTCGATGCCATCGAACGCCGGACCGCGATTGCGCTCTATGCCGCGCTGGTAGCGGATACCATGCTCTCGCTCATCGGCGCGCGCGACCGCATTTTGGTCGAAGGCCGGTTTGCGCAGGCCGAGCCCTTTGTCCGCGCGCTTGCGCGTCTGCGCCCCGATTGCACCGTTTATACGAGCAGCCTGGACAGCGACGCCTCCTTTGGCGCGCGGCGTTTGCTCGATCCCCAATTGCGACCGCCGGCGGCATTGCGGCAAGTCGTGCCGCTGTCCGATGACCTGGAAGGATATAGGGTACGGTGGGTCGAGGAGACCGGTCGGATGGAGGCCGCGGCATGAAACCGGCCTCGCATCAGGACTATCGCATACTGGCGCGCCGGCGGCTTCCGCACTTCCTGTTCGAATATATCGACGGCGGCTCCTATGCCGAAGCGACGCTTGCGCGCAACGTCGACGATCTCGCCGCGATCGCGCTGCGTCAGCGCGTTCTGCGCGATGTTTCGGCCATCGACTTTTCGACCGAGTGGTTCGGGCGGCGTCTGTCGATGCCCGTCGCATTCGGGCCGATCGGCCTGGCAGGAATGATTGCGCGCCGGGGAGAGGTGCAGGCGGCGCGTGCGGCGGAATCGGCGGGGATTCCGTTCTGCCTTTCGACGGTATCGGCCTGCTCGCTGGAAGAGGTCGCGGCGGCGGTCACGCAACCTTTGTGGCTACAGCTCTATATGATCCGCGACCGCGGCTTCATGCGGGAGCTGCTTGGCAAGGCGCGTGAGGCCGGATGCACGGCGCTCGTGTTCACGGTCGATATGCCGGTGCCGGGATCTCGGTATCGCGACTACCGTTCGGGGCTCGCGGGGGCACCGGGCCCTATAGGAGCGGCGCGCCGAACCTGGCAGGCGATCCGGCGTCCGCGCTGGGCATGGGATGTCGGCCTATGGGGCCGCCCGCATAGCCTCGGCAATGTGGCACCCGTGCTGGGCAAAAAAAGCGGGCTCGAGGATTTCTTTGCCTGGATGCGCGACA
Organism: Sphingobium sp. WR1; assembly: GCF_059693745.1. Classification (NCBI taxonomy): domain Bacteria; kingdom Pseudomonadati; phylum Pseudomonadota; class Alphaproteobacteria; order Sphingomonadales; family Sphingobiaceae; genus Sphingobium; species Sphingobium sp. WR1. The sequence continues at coordinate 33,813 of NZ_JCATID010000041.1, forward strand.
ATTTCGACCCGTCGGTCACATGGCGCGAACTGGACTTCATCCGGTCGATCTGGTCCGGACCGCTGATCATCAAAGGCATTTTGGATGTCGAGGATGCCCGGGAGGCCGTCCGGCTCGGGGCCGACGCCGTGGTGGTGTCCAATCACGGGGGGCGCCAACTCGACGGGGTGCCTTCAACCGTCTCGGCTCTGCCCGCCATTTCCGATGCGGTCGGCGGCGAACTGACGATCCTTGCGGATGGCGGTGTCCGATCCGGGCTCGACGTCGTGCGGATGCTGGCATTGGGCGCGAAGGGCGTATTGCTCGGGCGCGCATGGGCTTATGCTTTGGCTGGAGGAGGGCAGGCCGGAGTGGCGCACATGCTGTCCCTGCTCGAAGCCGAAATGCGAGTGGCCATGGCGCTGACCGGTACCACCCGTATCGACGAAATTTCACGCGAAATTCTGGTCTGAATCCCAAGGACACTGAATCCGGATAACGACTGCATCGCTGCGCCAGTCTAATATGCTGCTGATATCCCAGCCAATCCCCGCGTTCGCGTATATCGGTCAACATTCTTACCGTCGAAGCGATCCATTTTTCGGTGCAGTAGCGGGCGACATTTACTGGAATGGCGGCGGAACGCTTTGCGTAAAGCGCCACGTGGCAACACCGAGCACTCTGTCATGAGTTCTGATAATCGTGAATGATTGGCCGTCGAACCGTTTGAATGAGCGTCAGAAAGAATGCTTACGGCTGTTCTATGCAAATTTGGAAGTCAAAGAGATTGCTTCTGAGATCGGCCTTTCACCCAATACAGTGAAGAAATATTTGCTCGACGCACGGCGGACGCTTGGGGTTTCCCGCAGTATGCAAGCCGCGCGCATTCTCGTCGAATATGAAAGGGATACTCGAGGGGTACCTCCTCCGAAACGGCTGGTAGCGTTGCCCGACCTAGCGGACGATCACGGGGCGTGGGTCGAGGCGGCATTCAGCCGCGCCGAGGTCGCGATGAGCTCGGACTGCGTTGCGCTGTCGAGGTCGGGACCGCGAAAGCGTAGCGTGCGCTGGAAGCTGCCATCCTTGTTCAGGATCACGCCGGGCGCGATCATCGCCGCCCAGGGCAGGAAATCGGCAAGCCGCGTGGGGCGCTTGGCATGTTCGCGCAGGAACATCATGAGGATCAGCTTTCGAAAATTGTGGGAAGCGCGACATGGCGCCGCGCGACGGGAAGGATCTGCGCGTCGCGGCGCGCGGCGAAGACGCAGAGGCCGTGACCGACGAGTGCGATCACGATGCCTGCGATCCATAAGCGGAGGCCGATGCCGACCGCGGCGGCGAGCGTGCCGTTGAAGATCGCGAGCGCGCGCGGCGCCCCGGCGAGCAGGATCGGTTCGGCAAGCGCCCGGTGCACCGGCGCCGCAAATCCGGGGAGGTTCTCTTCGCCCATCAGACCAGCGCTCCGCCGCCGAAGCTGAAGAAACTGAGGAAGAAGGAGGAGGCTGCGAACGCCACCGACAGACCGTGAGAACGGCGGAGCAATATTCGACCACGGTAGCGGCGGGATAGTCCTGCTGCGGGCGGCGTAAAAGTCGTC
>NZ_JCATID010000042.1:0-32335 GCF_059693745.1 Sphingobium sp. WR1
CCTACTTGCCGCGTGACGTTCGCTATCCGTTCGCCCTTTCCGTGCAGATACGTCACTTTCGTGTAGTCACCCCTGATGGCCGACAATGGCGTCACCTGCTCGATGAGCCGGTCCGGCAATGTCTGGGATAATGCCGCCATGGAAAGCTTCTTCTCCTCGCTCAAAACCGAGCGGATCGGAAAGAAGGTCTACCGAACGAGGGCGCAGGCCAAGGCAGACGTGTTCGACTACGTCGAATGCTTCTACAACCCGACCCGGCGTCACTCGACCCTGGGTTATCTCAGCAGGTCTTCCTGAAACTCTGCCCAGGCGAACTCGCCCGCTTGGCACGCAGCCACGGCGACGGCGAAAATGCGCAATTCCCAGGGCCGATTGAATGGAACATGATTTTCATTGCGCGAGTATCGCTGAGAGATCCGACGAAGGCGCCATCTTTTCCTGATTCTGCACGATGCCCTCCGTCACGGCCTGGCGCGGGCGACGCCCGTTCCGATCAGGGGCCGATCGTCGAAATTCGACTTGCTTTATTTGTCGCTGCCCTGCGTTCAACCGGGTTCATCTTCCCCTTGTGGCGTCGCGTTGGTCGGCACACTGTCGAAAGTGGGAATACGGCCCAGAACCGGGTCTCCTGGACGTTGAGGACATTGTTGCCCTTGCCGCGTTCGGGGTTGTCCTTGACCAACGGACAGCACCCAAGGTGGCGCAGGCCAAGTCTCGCCGCCCACGCTCCCTTGACCAGGGAAACGCTGACCTTCGCGGTATTGTCAAAGGCTTTGGGAGGATAGTCGCCATGATCGCAGCAGGCATGGCTCGCGGTGAAGTTGGCGGCGATCGCCAGCCGGTGCGGCGGACGTCAGAAGGCGAGCAGTTCGATCCCGCGCCGCCCGCCGCACTTGGCCGGACTGCATGACCGTCGCCCGCGAAGCGCGGTTCGCTGGTGACCCGTCGCCACCCATATGTCGCCTGCAGGCTGGGCTCGCTTCGTGCCTTGAGGGGGAGACGACAGCGCCGCCTCCCCCGGTTTTCAGAATTTCGCGCCCAAGGTTATGCCGTAGGTACGCGGGTTGCCGAGGTGATTATAGTCCAAACCAAATCCCGCCAGAAGATCAACGCGGGAGGTGAAATAGACCTTACTGGTCAGGTTCTTGGCCCATAACGATGCCGTCAGACGGCCATTGGGGCTTTCCCAGTCGAGATGACCGTTGATCAGGACATAGCCGCTCTGGCGCAGGCGTGAGATATTCAGCACTTCAAAATATTGGGAGGACTGGTAGGTCACTTCGGGATGCAACGAGAAGGCCCCGAGGCGGCCTTCCGCCAACGTCCAGTCGATCCCGCTGTTGAGCGTCAGGGTCGGCGCGTTGGACAGGCGGTTGCCCGCGACGTTGACCCCGCTGAGCGATCCTTCCCTGATGCGGGTCGCAAGCAGCCCCATGCCCGCCCGCCATGTCAGCATCGGCAGCGGCCGGACGGTGAGTTCCGCTTCGCCGCCGTAAATCCGCGATTTCGGGATGTTGAGCAACGTCTGCGCGCCCGAACCGGGGTCGATATTGATGAACTGCTGGTTCTTGTAGTCATAGTAGAAGCCGGCTGCATTGAGCGTGATGCGTCGATCCCAGAACTGCGTCTTCACGCCGACTTCATAGGAGGCGACCTGTTCAGCCTTGGCCACGGACAGTTCGGAAGGATCGAAGAATGCCTGCGCGTTGAAACTGGGCGCACGGTAACCACGACTGTAGCTGGCATAGATGAGGTTGCCGTCGGCGAGCTTGTAGTCAATGCCGATCTTGCCCGAAATATTATTCTTCTTGAACTGAAGGTCGGTGAGCGGGATCAGCGTCGCCACGAGACTGTCATCGACGCCCAAGGCCTGCGAGATGAAGTCGTTCTGGCTTCCGCTATCATGGGTATAGCGCAGGCCGCCGCGCAACGTAACAGCGTCGCTCAGCTTGTATTTGAGATCGGAATAGAGCGCCAGGCTCTTCTTGATCTGGGTGAACTGGTTCTGCGTTTTGCACGCGACCGGCAGGCCATCCGCGCAATCCTGCGCATCGACCACGCCGTCCCCATTGACATCGACATCGGTGCCGATTTCGAAAGAGGTGCGATTGTACACTTTCTCCCGGTTGAAATAGGCGCCGAGGATGAAATCGAAGGGGCCGCCGGTGTTACTGGTCAGCCTCAGATCCTGCGCAAACTGGCTGGCCTTGTCGTAATAGGGGATTTCCAGCGTCTTCGCCGCCGTGCCGTCGGTGTCCTCCTTGAAGTAGAGACTGCCGCTGTCGTACGAGGTAATGCTGGTTAGCGCGAAACTGTCTGACAGATCGAGGCTGATCGTCCACGCCACCGATGTGGTGCGGGCGCGACGCCGGTCGGGGACATCGGACGCGATCTGGCGCGTCGAAAGGTCGGGGCGGTTGATCGCGATGGGCTGGGCGTAGACGCCATAATTTTGCGGGTTCTGGAAGCTGGTCGATGCCCGCAGCACGAACGTCAGCCCGTCTGTCGGTTCTGCCCTGAGCGTTCCGCGAAACGCATATTCGCGGGTGCTGGCGAGGTCCGGCATGCCCGGGGCCACATTCTCGAACCAGCCATGCGCGCGTGCGAAAGTGCCGGCCACGCGCAGCGCCGCCTTGTCGCCAAGCGGCAGGTTAACGGCGCCGTTCGCCTCCACCCGGTCATAATTGCCATAGGTCAGGTTCAGATAGCCGCTGGTCTCGCCCAGCTTGGCTTCGCGGCTGATGATATTGACCGCGCCACCCGTGGTGTTTTTGCCATAGAGCGTGCCCTGCGGCCCGCGCAATACCTCCACCCGTTCCAGATCGTACATGGCCACGCCGAGGAAGGCGAAATTGCCTTTGTAGACCTCGTCATAATAGGTTGCGACCGGGCTCGACTGATTGAGGCTGTAGTCCGACATCGACACGCCACGCAGCGAGAAGATCGGCGTATTTTCGCCGACGACCGCCGAAAGCTGAAGATTGGCCACTTTCGTCACCAGGCTATCGACGCTGGTGATCCGCGCCTTGGTCAGCATGTCCCCACCAATGGCGGACACGGAAATAGGAACGGATTGCATGTTCTCGGTCCGCTTCGCCGCGGTCACGACGATCTGGTCACCGTCACCTGCCTGTGCGAATGCCGGGTGCACCAAGCTCAGCGCCAGGACTAAACTGCCGCCCAGCGTCGTTGCACCTTTTGCTATTTCCCTCATAAATTTTCCCCTTTTTCTATATTTTTATCTCGTTCCTCTCCAGTTATTATTTATTCTAACTGCCGTACTGTTTTGACGCTGCCCAGATACAGTCATTTGTTATTGAGAGTGCACGTTTTAAGCCCATAGGCTGGCCGGTGTGCGGCAGATGTCATGCGCCGAAATATCCGAGCATCGGGTGGTGGCGCTGCGGCCACCACCGGCTTTTATGCGGGCGCCCGAGCAATCGCGGCAAATCCCGCCTCATCGTTTGGCGATGACGGAGATTTCGAGCTTCTGGTCGGGATGGAACAACTGGCTGCAGCCTATGATCGTGCAGGAGGGTTTGTGCCCGCCCAGCCACGGCAGCAGAATCCCGGGGATGGCTGCGTCCAGCGCGGCCATGTCGGACGTATACATGGTCCAACTGAGGATGTTGGCTGCAGCCATGCCCTCGCCCGCAAGAATGCGGCCCAGAACGTCGAGGATCGCTGATAACTGGCTCTGCATGTCGATGCCGACCAAGTCGAGCGTTTCCAGCCCACCCTTAAGCGGCGCAACACCTGAAATATACAGCGTGTCGCCGTCGAGGACCGCGGGAGAAAAGCCGACCGCATCATAGACGTCATCTTCCAGATAGTCGGTAGGCTTGGGGCAGAACTTCATCGCATGCTCCCTGATGAATCAGTTTTTGAAGGTTTCGATGCCCTCGAGCAGGAATTCCGCACCTTCGGCGGTGTTCGTGATCTCGGAAAAGCCCACGATCGTGCGGTCGCCAGTATCCTTGAGGATTGCGAGAGGGTCTTCAAAGTCACGCACATAGCCGAGCGCGAAGCAGCCACATTGATAGCCCATCAGCTTGAGCAGGTCGTCGGGCAGGGTGCGCGCAAGATCCTGTGGGCAGGCAAGATACTGGTTTTCTTCCTGCCGGACCCAGCCGACACTATAGGTCAGGTTAAGCGCCTTGCGGATCTTGTCGGACTTGTTCTCGCCCGAACCATGGTAGATCTTACCGGTGTAGATCAGCACGGAACCGCGATCCATGACTGCCGGCAGGGTGTCCTCAATCGTAAATTTGGCCCCGCGGCCCAGTCGCTGGCTGCCGGGGACGATGCGGGTCGCGCCCATTTCTTCGGTGTAATCGGTCATCGCCCAGAGTGTGTTGCACTGGACGTCATATTCCGGCGGAAACGGGTACATGTCCCAGACCAGTTCGTCCTGATGGATTTTCTGCGCGGGCGAGCCTGGATGCAGTTCGACCACCTGCGTCAGGTGCAACTGAAACGTCGTGGTGTGCGACAGAATCTGACCGGTCGTCCCGAGAACGAGATCGTCCATGATGAGTTCCCGGACCTTCGGAGAGCGTGCGATCAGACCACCGGTACGCTTGGTGAGCTTGCCGAGAAATGAATCGGTGCCATAGCCGATGGTACGGGTATAGGGCTCCAGATCGCGCTCGATTTGGTCCATGGTCTCGTTACTGGCAAGGCGATCGACAATCGCATAGCCATTCTCCCTGACGCAACCTGCGACTTCGTCGATCGGCGCATCAGCAGGGAAATGGATGAGTGACATTGCTAACTCCGTTTGTGTGTCGGAACGTTATCAAGCCTATGGTCGGGTAATCGCCGTGCAATCAGCCTATCGGTGGATCAAGCAGCATTTAGAAACGGGAGGAACATGAGCGGTTCACGCCTCCACCCAAAGAATGATTGCTCAAAGTTGGCGCATCGCGCATTGTTGCGCGGCTAATCGATCAAGCCTTATTCAGCAGGCCCAGGCACCGAAGCACGTGATAGCTTACCGGGACGAGGCGCGGATCGATAGAAGACGACAAAAGATCGCTCGCAGGACCACAGGAACAAGATGTTGAATCGGACGCGATCGGTCGCGTCCCGACGATGACGCCCGCCTTTTGCATTCGGCGGCGCGTTGCACATCATGGGGTGGTACATGTTTCGTCTTGCGTATCTGACCGGAAGCTCAAGCGCTGCGCCGCAGCACCTTTTCCGCAAATCTGCGTGGTGGCTGCGTAAATTCGCACGAAGGCCGTTACAGCGACCTGTGCGTTTCTGCGTCGGTTGGCACAATCATCGGTGCACGACGACGCTGGCGATTGGCATGCGTTCGCGAATCCATAAGGCGAGCCGAAGTCCGGTAATGACCGCTCCGCTTTGCCGGATAAGACAATGGGCAGGAGGATCAAGGGAGAATATTCGGGGGTTTGGCGCGTGACATATCGGGATCGGGAAACGGACGAAAAGAAGCTCAAGGGCAATCTCGGCGTCGCGTCCATCGTGCTGATGGTGGTAGCCACCGCGGCGCCGCTTACCGTGATGGTGGCCAGTTCGCCGCTGATCATCGGCATGGGCAATGGCGCCGCCGCCCCGGTCGACGCCGGGATCGCAACGCTCATCATGCTGGTCTTTACGGTCGGCTTCGTCGCGATGTCGCCCTACATCACCAATGCCGGGGCATTCTACGCCTATATCCAGAAGGGCATGGGTCGGTGCATGGGCTTGGGATCGGCGACCTTGGCACTGATGTCCTATTCGTGCATCCTGATCGGTCTTGAGGCTTATCTCGGCGCGGCGCTGGCCAGTTTTCTGGCGGAGCATACCGGAATCAGCATCAACTGGATGGTCTTATCGGCCGCCGTCGTCGGCCTGGTCGCGTTCTTCGGCTACCGCGATCTGGAATTGAGCTCGAAATTTCTCGGCGTCGCCCTGATTATGGAGATCGCGATTGTATTGGTATTGAATGGCGCAATCTTCATCACCAACCCCGCGGGGATGATCACGAGCGTGCCTGTTCGCCTGGAAACCATCCTGTCCGGTTCGCCGGGCCTTGGCATCCTGTTCGCGGTCTATAGCTTCGTCGGCTTCGAATCGACCGTGGTTTATCGGGAGGAAGCGGTCGATCCCGATCGCACCATTCCCCGCGCGACTTTTCTGTCGGTCATCATCGTCGGCAAATTCTACATGGTTTCGATGTGGTGCGAAGTGGTGGGCATCGGTTTCGACGACATCCGCACGACCGCAACGAACGGCGGTGAGGCGCTCTATATCGATCTTTCCCGTGCCTTTCTCGGCCATGTCGCGACGAACCTCATGGAGGTGCTCGTCGTAACCAGCCTGTTTGCGTGCATCCTGTCGCTTCACAACATCATCGTGCGGTATCAGCATGTGCTGTCGCGCAACGGCATCCTGCACCCGGCCATCTCGGCGGTCCATCGGGGGCATGGATCCCCCCACATATCGTCAATGGCGCAGTCGATCACTTCCTTCGCCGCGCTGTTTGGTCTGGGCGCGCTCGGTCTATCGCCGACGATGCAGATCTATGCCTGGGGCGCGACCGCAGGAACCCTGGGCTACATGTGTATCGTCGCGCTGACATCTCTGGCGGTTATCCTGTTCTTCCGACGGGAAGGCGGGAACGCCGGACTCTGGCGCACGCTTGTGGCGCCTGGCCTTGGTTTCATCGGCCTGATGTTCTGCGTCTATATCGCGGTCGACAACCTGCCGGACCTGATCGGCGGGACCAATGCCCAACTCGCAGCACTCGGCATCGTCGCCTTCATCATATCGGCCTTCATGCTGGGTTGTATCATCGCCCTTGCCATGCGGACCCGGCAGCCGGAACGATACGCGCTGCTCGCCGAACCTGGTTGAACGCAGGGCGGATCGGCAAGGTCAACTCGGACCGTTGCGATTGCCCCCTGCCGGCTTGTGGGGAAGACGCCTCACGAAGAGTAAACGTCATGCGCGAGCGAAATCACGGCATTGCGCGAACTGACGCCCAACTTGTCGAAAATACTCAGCACATGGGTCTTCACGGTGGCCAGACCGATGTGCAGAGCCTCCGCGATTTCGCAGTTGGAAGCACCGGTCAGCATCATCATGATGACATCCATTTCGCGCGCCGAACAGTTACAGGTCAGCTTCAGGAAGCGATCGAGCGCCCGTTGCTTGACACTGTGATGCGAATGGATCGATTGCTCAAAGAAGCTTCGGATCGCTTCCCAGTCGAGCATGTCGGACGTGTAGTTCGGCTCGTCCCCGGTTCGGAACAACCCCAATCCCGCCACCGGCATGTCATCCTTCCAGAAGACCATCTCTAGTTCGTCAGCGATGTTCGACTGCGCCAGATGGCCGAGCCAGCGTTCGTCCACTCGCTGCTTCGTCATGATCATGTCATGAAAAAGCGCCACGGTGGTTCGTTGCCTGAGCATTTCATGCGGGCTGAGAGGATCGATATCCTCATATAGGTTCCGGTAGCTGTCCATAAAGCTTTGCGGCAAACCGGAGGCAACCCAATCCCCGATCCGACCCGAATCGTCGAACCAATAGAACAAGGCGCATTCGGAATGCGCGAGGGATTTCCCGCAACCAATCATCTTTTCGATCAGCGCGTCCGATTTGGCCCGTGCCGTCCTATGCATCGCCGAACACTACAAAGCGCCGTTGCACTGCGCCGCAACAAGGCGTCTTCCTGATCATGCCGCTACCCCATATGCTCCGCCTCCTTCGATGAAGCGGTGTGATTCGCACTTGTAGTGTGACATTCCTGTTGCACGCTCGAAAGCATTTTTGTGCGCCTGCACAAAGTTTGCCACAGGCTGAAGCGCTGTGGTCGATTGTTGATTGCCACTGAGAAGTGACCCGGGAGAGGCCGTAATTTCCACTGAGATTTGACCCATGTTCTGATCGTCAACCGCCCGGTCAGCCTGCGGGTCTATCCGGACCGGATCGTCGTGGCGGCCGAGGGCCGGGTCCTGTGCGAGCATGAGCGGATCATCGAGAGGTCCCATCATCTGCCCGGGCGGACGGTCTATGACTGGCGTCACTACCTGGCGGTGATCCAGCGCAAGCCGGGAGCCCTGCGCAACGGAGCCCCCTTCCTGGAGATGCCCGATGCCTTCCGGCAGCTGCAGGCGTCCCTGCTCAAGCGCCCGGGAGGCGACCGGGAGATGGTCGAGATCCTCGCCCTCGTCCTCCAGCACAACGAACAGGCCGTCCTCTGCGCGGTCGAGCTCGCGCTGGAAGCCGGCGTGCCGACCAAGACCCACGTCCTCAACATCCTGCACCGGCTGACCGACGGCAAGGCCGGCACGCCACCGAAGATCGACGCTCCGCAGGCCCTGACCCTGCGGCGTGAACCCAAGGCGAACGTCGAGCGCTATGACGCGCTGCGCAGCAGGAGGCCGCCCGTGCGTCATGATCCCGCCAGCGCCGCCGTCGTGGTCATGCTGCGCGGCCTCAAGATGTAGGCGTCACCTCAAGGTTTGTGCGCCAGACAACGATTTGGCGGACATAATGAGAACACTGGCTATGCCACGAGTTTGAGGCGGGCCATGGGATCGTTGAGGGTGCGGAACTCGCCAGGGGAGAGCCGGTTTGCCCTTTGCCACAGATAGTCGCCGGTCAAACTGATATGCACCCAGCCCATCGGCGAGAGATGGGCAAGCAGCGCATCATCGAAGGTGCCGCCGGATGATTGGAGATGCTGGGCGGCCCTGTCCATATAGACGGTGTTCCAGTAAGAAATCGCCGCGATCAGCAGATTGAGGCCCGATGCCCGATATTCCTGATTCTCGATCGAGCGATCGGTGAACCGCCCCTGTCGGTTGGTGTAGATCGCGGCGGCAAGGGTATGACGTGCTTCGCCTTTATTGAGGCCGGCCTGGCAGGCGCGACGCAAGTCGGGCTGTTCAAGCCAGTCGAGCGCAAATAGCGTCCGCTCGATGCGGCCGAGTTCGGCCAGCGCAAAATCCAGCCTGTTCTGGCGCTTGTAGGCGGCCAGCTTGCGCAGGATCGCGGAGGGCGCAACGGCTCCTTCCTTAATGGAGGCGACGATCCTGACGATGTCATCCCAATCGGCTTCGATCGCCGCCGTCTTGATCGTGCGGCCCATGAGGCTTTCGATGCCTTTGTAGGTCGAAGGCGCGGCGATCGAGCCGAGTTTCCGGTCGGCGATGTCGCGCAGACGGGGCACGAACCGGAAGCCGAGAAGATGGCAAAGGGCAAAGACATGGTCCGTCGCGCCGCCGGTATCAGTGTAATGCTCATGCAGCGGTAGCGCGCCGGCGCCGAGCATCAGGCCATCCAGCACGTAGGGGGCCTCGCCGGCGGTGGCCGACATGATCCGCGATCCGAACGAGGCAAAATGATCGGACAGGTGGGAGTAGATCTTCAGGCCCGGCTCGCTGCCATATTTCGCATTGATGTCGGCCGCCGCCGATCGGTTGCGGCCCGAGCGGAAGAACTGCCCATCGGAGGATGAACTAGTGCCGGCTCCCCAATGGCGCGTGAAAGGAAGATCATGGTGCGCGGCAACGATCATCCCCAACGCGGCCTGATAGTTTTCGGGCGACAAATACCAGTTGTGGGTCCAGGCAAGCTGGGCGTAGCTCACCCCGTCGCTGGCGTTGGCCATGCGCTCTAGACCCAGATTCGATCCATCAGCGAGAATGGCGGCGAGGATCGCGTGCGGGTTGTCATGCTCCTTGCCGGACCGAAGATCGCGAAATGCGCTCAGGAACCCGGTGCGCTCGGCCACCTCGACCAGGAGTTCGGTGATCCGCACGCGCGGAAGCAAGGCGTCGAGCCTGCGATCGAGAGCCTCCGCCTCGGGTGGAGTGATCGCCGGCATGGGTTGCAGCTTGAGCCGGTCGCGTTCGAGCGCCACGCCCGCGAGCCTGTTCGCCTTGAGTTGCTTGGCGAAACGGCGCAGCCGCCAGTCGAGCGTCCTTGCCCGCTCCTCCAGATAGGCGGCCGCATCGGTCTGGAATGGCAGGCTGTCGGCCACCTTATCGGCATCGCGTCGACTCAGCAAATAGGTGTCGAAGCGGCGATAATTGCGGGTTCCTTCGACCCATATGTCGCCGGCGCGCAACCGATCGCGCAGCGTGGCCATGATGGCCGTCTCGTATCGCCGGCGATCGACCTGGCCACCTTCGGTGATGAGGCGCTTCCACTGCCGGTTGGCGAATGGGAGCGGAACGCCCTCGGGCAGGCTGCGGGCCTTGCGGGCATTGGTATCGCGGATGACCTCGATGGCCTTGACCAGTTGCGATCCGCTCCCCGATGCCTTGAACGTGAATGTATCGAGGAAAGCCGGGCTGAACCGCCGCAGCGTCGCATAGCGACCAGTCGCCGCGACAAGCGCATCTTCGCCCGCCAGCTCGGCCAGCGCATCGACCTGCGATTTGGCTGCGACCAGTCTGTGCCAGCCTACCGCTTCGTCGATCAGTTCGAGCGGATTACCGCCATGTTCGACCGCCTCTCCCAGCGCGGCGATCGTCGCGCCGAACAGCCGCATAAGTTCGCCGACCGAGCGGATGCTGTCCTGATAGCGCCTTTCCCGCCCGCGCCGCGCCCGTGTGAACAGGCTTCCGACAAGCCTGTCGAACATCTGGATCGCACCATCGGCGAGCCTGGCATCGAGGTCGATGACCGCCGCGATCAGCGTCGCGCGGCGCCTGTTAAGGCTATAATCGGAGAGCAGGAACGCCGGCGCAACGCCACCTTCGCGCATGAACTGCGCGAACCGGAAGTCGGGGATTTTCGCGCCGATCGCCGGGTCGATGCCGATTCCGCGCACATAGCGTAGCCGTTCCAGCAGCCCGTTGATGTTCGCCGTGGTGGGCGCTTCCTCGAAATTGCGCAGCCAGGCCAGCGGCGTCATGCCGAAGTCGCTGTTGTTGACGATCAGATCATCGATCCGCGCCAGTTCGGCATGACCCAGGCTTTCGACAATGAGCGCCGCCGCGGCTTTGCGGGCGCGTGCCCTGCCGGCGAGGCCCGCACGTTCGAGCGTGTCTGCCGATGGAAGAATGAAGCGTTCCTGCTTCAGCCCCTCCATCAATGCGCGGACAATAGGTTCGCCCCGATCGGTCCGCTCCGCAGCTCTTGCGGCGAGATCGAGCGCGAGCGGTATATCCCCTCGCCGAAAAGGGTGTAGCCCCAGATGCCGTGCCGCAATGTCGGCATGATCGTTACGTGTTTGCGCGCGCTGGCCATAGTCGGCGAACGCATCAACATCGACGAAGAGCTGGGCGGCGAGATAGTGAAGGACCGCATCGGGGACGTCGACGTCGGGCTGCAAACCGAAGCCGGGATGCCGCATAAGCGCGATCTGCGTTGCCAGACCGAGGCGGTTGGCAGGGCGATAGCGGCGACCGACCAGTTCGAGATCCTCGGCGGCAAGGGTATAGTGGCCGACGATCGCGGTTTCGTCATGGGGGATATCGAACAGGCGACGCCTTTCTTCTCCGGTCAATAATCGCCGCCGCGCCATCCTGCCTCCATCCCGAGTCGAGAGCGACAGGCTAGCGTCAATCTGGAGTATAGCCTAACCGGACGTCAGGATGCAGCGGCGGTTTCTGTCAGGATAGGGTTATGGCAAGCATTTATTGACGCATGTTCCGCCGTGTCATAGAATTCAACCTGACATTTTGACCGGAGGCGGCGATGAAAGGCCAGAGGATCGGTTACGTCCGGGTGAGCACATTCGATCAGAATGTCGATCGCCAGTTGGACGGGCAGTCGCTCGACCGGATTTTCACCGACAAGGCATCGGGCAAGGACATCAACCGCCCCGAACTCGATGCCATGCTCGCCTTCGCCCGCGAGGGTGACACCGTCGTGGTCCACAGCATGGATCGATTGGCGCGTAATCTCGACGATCTGCGCAAACTGGTTCAGTCCCTCACCAAAAGAGGCGTCCGGATCGAGTTCGTGAAGGAAAGCCTGGCCTTCTCGGGCGAGGATTCCCCGATGGCCAACCTGATGCTCTCGGTCATGGGTGCGTTCGCCGAATTCGAGCGCGCCCTGATCCGGGAGCGGCAGCGCGAAGGCATTGCGGTCGCCAGACAACGCGGTGCTTATCGCGGGCGGAAACGTTCCCTCTCCGACGAAATGGTCGCCGAGCTGCACCGCCGTGTTGATGACGGCGAGCGCAAGGCCGTCATCGCCCGTGACCTGGGGATCAGTCGCGAAACCCTCTACCAGTATCTCCGCGCTGCCACCTGAGCCGGTTTCACCCAGCCTCGCTCACCCTTAGGCTTGTCTGATTGATACGACCAATGTCACGTCTCTTGAATTGCTTGAATCATATCAATGAGGATTGGAGGTCTCCTTCGTCAAACGAATGGCAAGAACGCGACCGATTGCCGCTGCGGCGACTGGCTGGACGGCGCTTGGCGGAAATGGTGCAACCGAACTAGCATTGATCTCGCAAAGCGCATAGGAGCCATCGCTGATGGCTTCACCAGGGCGAAATAGGAAGTCGGCGTCCCAAAGAAGCGGAAGATCGTGGTCGGCGATCGACAGCAACCTTTGCATCTCTGGAATCCAGCGATCCTCCATCGCTTTCCGTAAGGCTGCGAAGCGCGTCACCTCCGGTCCGAACATGGCGCGGCCCATCGGCTGTGGGGTTGACGACGTTGTATCAATGGCCGTTGGCGTCATCAGCGCAGTGATCAGGTTGTGCCCAAAGCCAACCACTCGGTGCCCGCACACGTAGCAGCGGACCATGCCCTCGGACGACTGCGGCTGATAAGCCTGATCGATCAGCACGCCGCCGTCGTTTAGAAACGGCACCCACCTTTCCAAGCACTCGGCTAGGCTGATGCGCTCCGATTTGCTTCCTTGGCGGGCCTCTTGAACTTTCACCGACGTTTTCAAAGCCGGAGCGTTTCCCGCTTCGTCTAGTTGGACACGCCATACATTCCTGCCGCCGTTGCCGTAGTTCGGCTTCAGCACGCGCGGGCCTGCGGCAAGATGTTCGGGGAAACGAGCGCGAAGGCCTTCAGCGTCCACGTATCGATCGACATCGCTGCCCCATTCCATGGATCGCGTTGTGTAGAGCACTTCCTTGACGCCGATTTTGGCGATCACGTCAGGATGCGCGCTGACGACAACGCCGCACCCCGCGACTTCGCGCAGCATTGGATCGAGCTGCGAGCGGTCGCCTGAAATGTCCAACGGATTCACCCAGACCAGCACTGTGTCGCACGACAGCAGCTCGTCCCGAATCTCGCGAACCGCCTCGTCCCTGTACAGTACAGGCCTTGCGGTCGCCCCGAGCGCCCGCAAGGCCTGCATTATCGGCCACTGCCGGGCTTCATGAAAGCGATGCGTCCACTCGGCTGCTTGCCCACGCCAAAGAAGAGCGATGTTCGGGCCGGATGTCATTGTTGCATCTCCCCATCGGACCTGTCCCCTTTGTGGTCGCGAACTCAGGTGTCGCGCAGCAGTGGGTGTTAAGCCACGGCGGTCGGGTTCAGCCGCCGCCGCGCAAAGCCGCGGCATAGCGCCGGTCGACCACTTCCCAGTCGATGTTGCGGAAGAAGGCGTCGACATATTTGGCGGCGGCGGTGCCGTAATCCATGTGGAAACTGTGCTCGTACATATCGAGCGCGAGCAGCGGCACGCCGGCAATCGCACCGTGCATATGATCCCACGCCCAATGGTTGTGCAGCGAGCGCGTGTGGAGATTGTAGACGAGCACGCACCAGCCCGATCCGCCGGCAAGGCTCATCCCGGTACGGCGGAAGTCGGCTTCCCAGCGGTCGAACGAGCCGAACGCCGCGCCCAGCGCGTCGCGGATGGAACCGGCTGCCTGGCCGTTGCCGCCGAGCCCGTCGAAATAGACCTCATGGAGCACCACCGAGCCGGTGCGGTGCAGCTCCTCGCGCTTCAATCCGCCATAGACCACCGGCGGCAGGTCCGTGTCAGCGAGCGCGGCGGCAAGTCGTGTCTCGATCATATTCAGGGCCTTGACCGAGCCCGCATAATTGTTCTCGTGGTGCGATGTGATCAGCCTTTCGGAGAGGCCGTGAAGCCTGGCGGGATTGAACCTGAGCGGCTTGACCTGATGATTTCCGGCAAAGGCGGGGACAGCCGCCGGCGCTGCGGCCGGCGTCTGCGCAGAGGCTTCGTTGATAGTCATGGCGGCGGCTCCGATGCCAAGAGTTGCGATTGCACTGCGTCGGGAAAGATGGTCGATCGTCACGCGTCACTCCTTCAGATGATCATTACATATGCGGCCCCGAGGACCGAGCAGACGCCGAGCACCGGCAGCATGCCGGCCTTGAACCGGAACATGGCGAGTATCGCACCCACCGCGAGCGCCAGCGCCGGCCAGTTGACGGACGTTAGGACTGGGAGATCGATGGTGCCGGCTGCGAACGGCACTTCGCGGACTTGCTCGAACAGAGTGTGGATACCAAACCAGACCGCCAGATTGAGGATCACGCCGACCACTGCGGCGGTGATCGCCGAAAGCGCGGCCGACAATGCGCGGTTGCCGCGCAGCCGCTCGATGAATGGCGCGCCGGCGAAGATCCACAGGAAGCATGGCAGGAAGGTAACCCAGGTGGTGAGGATTGCGCCGAAGGTCGCGGCGACGAGCGGCGGCAGCCCGGTCGCTTCGCGGAAGGCCGCGAGGAAGCCGACGAACTGCGTCACCATGATCAGCGGCCCGGGCGTGGTCTCGGCCATGCCGAGCCCGTCGAGCATCTCGCCGGGCTGGAGCCAGCCATAGGTCTCGACTGCCTCCTGCGCGACATAGGCGAGCACCGCATAGGCGCCGCCGAAGGTCATCACCGCCATCTGGCTGAAGAAGGTGGCGATGCGGCTGAACACGTCGTCGGGGCCGAACGCGAACAGCAGCGCTGCGACCGGCCCGAGCCAGAGCAGCAGCAGGACGCCGGAGATGCGCAGCGACCAAGAGAGGTTCGGCCGGGCATGGTCGGGAAGGCCCTCGCCAAGAGCGGTGTCGCGGTCGTGGATTATCTCAGCGCCGGCGGGACCATGTCCGCCGCCGCCCTTGAATGCGGCGTAACCAGCGCGGCCACTGAAGAAGCCGATCAGCGCGGCGGCAAGCACGATCAGCGGGAAGGGCACGTCGAGCACGAAGATCGCGACGAACGCCAGCGCGGCAAAACCGCGCATGACGTTGTTCTTCAAGGCACGCGAACCCACCCGGACCACCGCCTGTAGCACCACCGCCAGCACGGCGGCCTTCAATCCGAAGAACAATCCCTCGACCAGCGGCACTTCGCCGAGCAGCACATAGACATAGCTGAGCCCTAAAATCGCGAGGAAGCCGGGCAGCACGAATAGCGCGCCCGCGACCAGGCCCCCCTTGGTCTTATGGAGCAACCAGCCAATATAGACAGCTAGCTGTTGCGCTTCAGGGCCGGGCAGCAGCATGCAATAGTTGAGCGCGTGGAGGAACCGCTCCTCGCCGATCCAGCGCTTCTCCTCGACCAGGATGCGATGCATCACCGCTATCTGGCCCGCCGGTCCGCCGAAGCTGAGCAGCGCGACCCTGATCCAGACGCGCACCGCCTCGCCAAAGCTGATGCCGTGCTCGTGCAGCGTCTCGACTGCGATTTCAGCGCGTGCGCTGGCCTCCATCTTTAGTCCTCTTTTCGCCGGGTGAAGTGAGCATAGAATCCGTCGAGCGCGGTCGATCCGCGCGCGATCCGCTCCTCGTCGTCGTCGGTGCCGGCACAGATGCCGGCGATAAGCGCGCTCACTCCCGGAGTTTCCGGGCGCTCGAACCGAGCATCGGCAATATCAAGGTCGTGAACAATTTCGCCGAGCGCCCGCAGCGCGGGGTCGGTCTCGAGACCGGTGAGGAACACCAAGGTCTCGAAGGAGCAGCGGTCGCCTTCGTGGGTGAACTCAGCGTCCGCCATGTCGAACCTCAGTTCGTCAGGCTCCGGCACATATCCTTTGCCCTCGACGAACTTGAAGCTCGCCTCGGGGTCGATGAAGCGGCGAATGAGCCAGGCGGACGCGATGCGATCGACATGGACATGGCGGCGCGTCACCCAAACGCGGCGCTTTAGCTCCGCCGGGGTCAGCTCGGGCGCACTGGGGCCGCTCACATCGGGATGTTGGTGAGAGCGGCGGTCCGCCTCGGTGATGGCGGCCTGTGCCGCCTGCCGACCATGCGCACCGAAAAAGTCGATCGCGGCGACCTCGTTCAGGCGTTTGCGCAGGCGGCCCACATCCGCCGCCGCGACATACTCGCCCTCACACAGCGCGCGCGCCTCGCGTGCCAACTCCTCATAGTCGGCGTCACGCGCAGCGTCGAACACTCCGCGCAGCTCCGCATCGCCCATGCCGCCGACAAGGCGCGCTTCGAGGATCAGCGCCTCGCCGCCATTTTCGGTGATCTCGCGATGCAGTTCTTCGAACAGCGCGCGCGTGTCCTCGCGATTGGGGAGCGCATGGACGGCGTTCTTGAGCGGCGCGGCCCCGATCGCCTGCAAACGCCGCCAGACCTTCACCCGCAAATAGGCAGGCTTAGCCGGAAGCTGCGGGATCAGGAGCAACCAAGGGGAAGCTTGTGTGTTTGTCATAGTTGTATCGTCACTAGCCTACAAGTGTAAGGGTTGCATCACAAGCCTCATGAGCATAGGACTGCTTATCCCGAAGAAAGAAACCGGAGCGCAATGTCGCGGCTCGCCGGCGGCGCGCTCGCATGACGTGAGGCTTTCCGTGTCGAGTGCGCTGATGAAGGATCAATTATGCTGAAAAAGACCATCGCCTTGGGATTCGCCAGCCTCCTGCTGGCAAGCCCGGCATGGGCAGCGCCGGACTGGTCGGCTGTCGACCGGGCGATAGGACGAGCGGGGGCCGAACAGCCGGGGGGCGTTCACCGCTACAGCTTCCCGCGTTCGGACCTGAGCGTCACGCTGGATGGGGTGACGATCAAGCCCTCCCTCGCGCTCGGCTCTTGGGCGGCGTTTCAGCCGATGGGCGACGAGGCGATGGTGATGGGCGATCTCGTGCTGACCCACGACGAGGTGAACCCCGTTTTGAGCCGCCTGCTCGCAAGCGGTTTTACGATCACCGCGCTCCACAATCACCTGCTCCGCTCTTCGCCTGCGACCATGTACATGCACATTGCCGGCCACGGCGACCCGGTGAAGCTCGCGGCCGCGCTCCGGCAAGCGCTATCAGCCAGTCGGACCCCGCTCGCCGCGCCGCAATCGCCTTCGGCCAGCGCAGCCGCATCGCGGCTCGACCTCGATGTGGCCGCGCTCAACCGGTTGATGGGCGGTGAGGGCAAGACGGCCGGTGGCATCCTCCAATACAGCTTTCCGCGCGCCGAGCGGCTGATGGACGGCGATATGGAGACTCCGCCGACGATGGGCACGGCGACCGCGATCAACTTTCAGCCAACCGGGGACGGCCGAGCCGCCATCACCGGCGATTTCGTACTTGTCGCAAACGAGGTCGATCCGGTCCTGCGCGTGCTGCGGACGAACGGGATCGAGGTCACGGCGCTGCATAATCATATGCTAAACGACGAGCCGCGGCTGTTCTTCATGCACTTCTGGGCCAACGACGACGCAGCCAAGCTCGCCCGTGGGCTGCGCGCGGCGCTCGACAGGATGAACAATCAGAGGAGTTGAACTCGGACGACGGCTCATTGGGCCGTAACCGCCGCCCGCCCGACCCCACGGCCCTTATGCAGGAAGTGGAATGGAACATGGCTAGCAAACGAACTCTCACTGTTGTCGCAGGCGTGGGCGCGGCCGCGCTGGCGATCGCGGGCGTGGCGATCGCGCAAAACCACGAGGCGAACGAAAACCGGATAATCGGCAAGCACAGCGAACGAGACATCCCGCTTGCTCAGGTGCCCGAGGCCGCGATGAACGCGGCACGCGCGCAACTCGCGTCAATAAGCAAAGCGGAGCAAGTCACCCGAAAGGCGGACGGAAGCACGCTCTATGAAATCAAGGGCAAGAACAGCGACGGAAAGACGATCGAACTGTTCGTCACGCCCGAAGGCCAGGTGCTCGGCCGCGAATGATGGATCAGCACGGGGCGCCGGCCGTCGAGGGCCGTGCGCCCCTTCCGAAATGATACTGCGGAATAGGAGACGAAAATGCGGCCAAGACGATGGATATTGTTATGCGCCGCTTTGGCCGCCCTGCCTGATAGTGCGATCGGCCAAACCGAACCCGCGTCGGCGACGGGCTCGGCGTTGTTCGTAAGCTGTCAAGCGAATGAGCCGCGATGCGGCGCTTACCTCCAAGGCGTGCTCGACATGATGATCGTCGCGCGAAAAGCGGAATGCCGCGCTCCACGCTATGACCGATCGGCGCTGCGCGCGGCATATTTACGCTGGGCGGAGCAGAATAGCTATTTTATGAGTGTTCATATGGTGGCCGGAGCTGAACGCTCGTTAGCGAAGGCTTGGCCATGTCAGTAGCATCGTACCCCGCGGCGTAGCCTGCCCGGCGGCTGCCTTTGAGGGCAGGCGGAGCGTCCGCCTGGCGGTGAATTCCGCCAGCTCAACGATTCCATGTCGCGCCTCAAGCTCGCTAATTAGCCGATGTTCGCATTATGTCTGCCAAATCGTTGTCTGGCGCACAAACCTTGAGGTGACGCCAACAGCGCACAGCTACTCGCAAATAACCCCGGCGCGCACGGCGCTAGCCGTGAGCCGCTTCGATCTTCTGGGCCAGCTCGGCCAGGTGTTCGGAATCAAGTAGATCCTCGGCGCTAAGATCGGCCGCGAAAAACTCGCTTCCGCTGGGTGGCGCGCGATCGACGGCGAAAGCGGTCAGATAGGGCCGCGCCTCGTCCGTGGCGATCCAGCGCCAGAAAGCATTGCCCTGGCCGAATAAACCGCTCTCGAACATATCGAGCCGTGCTTGTGCGAAGTCGGTCAATTTGCGTCTCCTGACAATCAGGCGGTTCGGCAAAAAAAGGGAGGCCGAAGCCTCCCTTTGTCTTACTGGAACAGTTTGATGAAAGCGGGCGCGAGGCCGATGACTGCGAGGACGAAACCGACGCTGCCGATGACCCAAGTTTGTGCCGTCAGCTTGCTTTCGATTCCCTTGTTCGCCTCCTGAACCTTCACGGCGATATACTCCTCAATAGCCTCTACAACTTCCGCTGCGGCGTCGTCGGACAGATTAGCCGCTTTCAGTGCTCTAAACAATTTGATGTGCATCCGGTTCTCCTTCTCGTTGGTGACGGGAGACACCCGGCATGGGCACCGGCGCCGGCTGTCAGGGACCGCGAAGCGGCCGCGTTAGCGGGCGGTGGGGGAGCCGATTTGCGCAGCAAATTGGGGGAACCGCCGATCCTTGAAAGCTGGCGCGCACCCATGCCAAAATGCCACGACACACAGAGAGAAGAGATTGCGCGGGGCGGGGTTCGATGCCCCGCCCCGCGCTCTGCATGGCACCGAGATCATCGGTTTCGCCCAGCGGGCGAAAGGGGGCGGGGTTAGCCCGCCCCTCCGGCGTCAGCCGGATTGGCCGCGCTTCGCCTTGGCCGCCAGCACGACCGCGACGACTTGCGGATAGACGCATTCGCCGCGCTCGATGTTGCGGATGCCGGGGCCGTCGAGCACGTCCTTTATACGGTCCTCGATGATCTGGCCCAGCTCGGCCGCAACCGCCTCGATGTCAGCACTCGTCTTGCCGATAAACATCGGGTCTTTCGGCCACATGCTTTCCGCGTCGAAATGATCCTTATCGTTCAACGCGGTCGCCAGCGCCTCGATCGCAGCATTTCCAAGCGCACGCTCGAAAGCCAGCTGAGCGAACAGACGATGAGACATAACAACCTCCTTGTTGCCGGAATTGGCAAGGCCAAGGGGAGGGCAGCGCCGGGTCGGGTCAGGGACCGCGAAGCGGCCGCGCTAGCGGGCGGTGGGGGAGCCGATTTGCGCAGCAAATTGGGGGAACCGCCGATCCTTGATGCGGCCTGGTGCAGCCCTCATGCTAGGAAGACACTGACGGGGGGATTTAACAAACTAACGCCCGCCCATCGAGCGGACCTTCACCCTGCGCCGTCTCGCGCCCGAACGATCGCGCTGTATTCCAGCAGCGTTTGCCGGACATTCTCATCATCCACCACATTGAGCGCATGGCCGGTGGCCGATGCCTGATCCGTCCGCATTTCGAGCCAAGCGATCCGCGCCGCGTTCGGCGCTACGCAACCATGCTCGAGCGCGATCTGCTCACTGTAACCGGCGATAACGTCGTTGATGGCCTCAAGGGCCGCCTCATAGGCGATGGCCTGATCTTGGGTCCACAAGGGCGCTGTCGGTGAGAGGGCAGTCACCTTGCCATATAGAGAGGGCAACTGGTCTCCCGGCAAGCGCAAACTACGCCATTTGCGCTTGCCGAGAGTGGGCGGCCCTACCGGGGGGCTTGGGCCGTTGCTGGGCCTATAATCCTCAAACTCACAACGCCAAATGGCGTTGGATAGATTGAAAGGGCGGCGCGACAAACAGATGCCCCCTCGAAGCGCATCGTGCGAAGTTGCGCATGGACCGCGACAATTCTCGCTCTCAGTTGTCGCTCAACCAAGCGAGCTGCTGACCGATTCCAAGCCCCTCCATCGGAACCGATGCGCGCCGTTCGATCTGCGGCCAAAGGGGATCGCGATAGTTGCGGCCTGCGAGAACGATCAGCGGCGCGGCGGCGTCGATCTGCTCGGCCATTGCTTCGATCACGCGCGCGCCCCAAAGGCGGCGCGCGCCTGCCTTCATCGCGCCTAGCGTTTCGTCATAGGGCGCGATGACGGTTTCCGGGGCGATCAGGCCATGCTTTGCTGACAGGATGAACCATGCGCCGCCCTGTCGTTCGACATAGGCACGGGCCTTCTGGAACCATGGCGATGCGTAAAGATCGCGCGCCGGGGCGGGGCGGTCCAGCTTCGCAGCAACGCAAGCGACAAGGAAAACCGGAGACGGGGACGGGGGAGGGTCGATGACAGACGGCGGCGCTGCCTCAAGATCGGCAATGACGGTGCAGCGGCCCCATTTCTGCAATTGGCGCTGCCATCCTTTCGGCGGTCCTTGGCGCTCGGCAACGTGGCTAAGGGTCGGTCCACCGAACAAGTCGGGTTGCTCCCCGATGCGCTGCACCGGGGGAACGTAGCGAGGTTCGCGGATGCAATGGCGGGCCATGCTCGATCCCCTCAAAAGGCGAAAGCGGTCTGGCCGCTCGCCTCGGTAAAGCTGGCGCTATCGCCTGCCGCGTAACGGTCGCGGCCCATGGGGGACCATTGCAGATGCCCGGAACGGTCATAGGAAAACCAACCATCCTCGATCCCGATGATGAAAGACCATGCCTTATCCTCGGCGCAAGGTCCGTGAAGATTGATCGGCCAATGCTCGGCCCCGCGTTCCTGCTGGCAGGGCGACGGCGCGGAAAAGCTGCGAAGCAACGCGGCGCGGTCGGTCGGCTCGGTAGCTCCCATTTCCCGCATGATCTGGCGGGCCTCGACGGTGCTGATGTGGCCGCTCGCCTTCCTGTCGGCGTGGTCCGAATAGCGAAGGCCATAGACAACGGCATTGAAGATATTGCGCGGCTCGGTGAACTCCTGCGTGGCGAGCAATTCGCGCCATTTCCCGGCGCTGATAAGGTCCACCGCATGATGCCAGAGCGAATGAACGCGGTTGCTGTAGCCGTGGCGGTTCGTCACGCCATCGCGGGCGATCTCGATCCCAAGCGCACGCTCGACGTGTTGCACGAAAGGATGGGCGGCAAGCAAAGGATGGCGAAGGCCGATCTTGCGCGGCTCGTCCTGCTCTGCGCGGATGACCTCGATGGGGAACTGAAACAGGCGCGACGGCAGATTCCACGGCGCGGAAAGGGGAAAGTCGCGGGGCACATCAAGCGCCCCGTTAATGTCCAGCACAAAGCCGTTTGGCGCGAAGCCTGCGGCAATGATCTGGTCGCCCAGCTGGTCGGCCTGCGCGGTGCGTATCGCGGCGGCGGCGCTCATGCGCTCAACTCCGCATAGGTGGCGCTGCACTCGTAGCGGATCGCATCGCCATCCCACATAGGACCGCAAACGCCCTTGAATTTCGGTGCGCCCTGCAACTCAGGCCGCTGGCTCGGATTGCTGTCGTAACCGCTGCATTGAAGCCCCTCGACCGCTGCCCGGCTGACGATGGTTTCAAAGGTCGCGCCCTCGATCTCGATCCGGTCAAAGTCCTGCTCGGTCTGGCGGTAGATACGGATTTTCATGGGCTTTCCCTTCCTAATTGAGCCGAAGGCGATGACGGGTCATCGACTTCTGCCGAAAGCGGGCGACGCTGGGCCGGGGAATGCCGCAAACGGGGCCGATCAGGGGGGAGGGGGATCACCCGCCCTGCACGGAGCGCAGCGAAGGAAGGGCGGGGAAACCCGCCTGGTCGCCAAGCGGAGCCGCGCAGCGGCGGAGACGGTCTAGCCCTTGCGGCAGGGGGCAGGAACAGGCCCCAAACGCGACAAATCAGCGCGGCGGCTTGCCGCCTCAATCTGCGCCAGGACAGGCGGTGGCAGCTGCCACCGCCTGCACCGATCAACCCGGCTTGCGGATCGCAAGCAAAACAGTGTTCACGTTGGTTCCGGCGTGGGCGAAAGAACCGGGGGGAAGGTCGATCCATTTGCGACCGTGGAAATAGATCGCCTCGCAACCAGCGATCATGCGGTGTAGCGCCTTGTGGCGCTGATCCTCGCCATACTCTGCCCGCGCGCTCATGATTGCCACCAGCACGCCTCCCGGTTTGAGAAAGGCGAGGGCATGGCGCACATGGTCACAGTCGCGGCCTCGATCAAAAGGCGGGTTCATTATCACCGCGTCGAACGGTGCGTAATGGGCCGGGTCCAATGCGAGAAAATCGCCCTCGATCGCATCGGCAAAGCCGTGGATTACGCGTAGTTCGTGGGCGAAGCCGGGTTGCAGCTCCACGCAAGTTACATCGGCACCAGCGTTGCGCGCGGCCGAAGCAAGCGCGGCCTTTCCCGCGCTAGGCTCTAGAACGCGCTGGCCTGTGCTGATCCTCGCATGTTCGATGACCTGGGCGGCGATCTCCGGGGAAGTCATGAACGCGCCGAAGTTCTTAGCGGGCGTGATATGATAGGCCGGGGCCGCTTCTGCCTCGGTCGTCTCATAGCCATCACCGATAGCCTCGCCGTAATATTCCGCGAGCAACAGATTCACGCTCTGCAGAAGGTCGTCACGCTCGAACCATATGTGCAGATTCCCATTCTTGAAGACGCGAACGCGGAAATAGTCGCCCTCGATCACGGTTGGCAGCGATCCGCGCACGCGTGCCGAATCGGCAACCTGTGAGGCGATGCTGTGGCCCTCTGAAACCGGGGGCTTTTCGTCCAGTTCCAGAAAGACGCGCTCCACGTCCCGCAACGTGTCGCGGCGCTCGTAGCGGTCCCATGATCCCCATTCGTTCAAGGCGCGGTCGATGATGAGACGCGCGCCGATCTTGAAACCGTTGTGCGAGCGAAAGCGGCGATCCAGCTTGGCGAAGACGTTGGCGATGCCGCGCAAATAAAGGTCGCGCCGGTTGGTCCAGATATTCCCGAAAGTGGCGGCGCAGTTGTCGGGCGTGAACGGCACGGGATCATCGCGCAAGCCGTCATGAAACTCCTTGCGGGCCTGCTGATCTAGCAGCTGGTCAAAACCCAGCTGCTCCATGAGGGCCGCCCAGCACCGGCGGTCCATCGTGTGCGTCAAGACGCGCTCGAAATTGTCGCGTGCGTCGATGGTCTTGCGCGCTCCCGTCTCCTTGTCGCGCTGGTCGATAGGCTGCGACTGGATAAAAGCGCGGGTCAACGTGTCCTCGGTCCAGTCGCGGCCACATGACAGCGACAGTGCGCCGCCAAGGGTCAGGCGGGCCGCCTCGTCGCGGGTTGCATGGTAGGTGTCATAGAGGCTGAGCCAAAGGGCTATGGCCTTGTCTCGGCCGTCGCAAATATCCGCGATCTGCGCGGGCGTCATAAGCTCCTGGCCCATGTTCACGCCCCCCCGACAATAAGAGCACCAAAGCCGAAGCCCTCGGCGGCGTCCTCGATGGTGGTCACAAGGCCGTCAAAATCTTCCTCCGGCCCTAGTAGGTCGGCAATCTCGATGACAGCGGGAAGGTCAGCGCCATGATTTTCGGCAAGGTCTTTGATGTAGCCAAAGCGGTCGAAATTGCCCTCTTCCTCATAGCGAGTGAGCGGGATGGTGCGGGCGGCGTTGATCCGAAGAATTGTGGCCAGCGGAATGTCGGTCATGTGCTGTTTTCCCTGCCTAGAATGGAGCCGAAGGCGATGACGGGTCATCGACTTCTGCCCAGCGGCGAGCAGGGCCGGGGAATGCCGCAAATCAGGGCCGATCAGGGGGGAGGGGAATCACCCGTCCTGCACGGAGCGAAGCGAAGGAAGGGCGGGGAAACCCGCCTGATCGCCAAGCGAGGCCGCATAGCGGCCGAGACGGTCCAGCCCTTGCGGCAGGGGGCAGGAACAGGCCCCGAAGTCGAACAGCGGGCGCGGCGGCATTGCCGCCTCAATCTAGGAAAAGCGCCCGCCAGGTCATAGCATAGCGGCGACCTAGCGGGCGCTGCGGCATGTCGCCGGCGACATGCCCAACGGATAGCGCCGGAAGCATCCGAGTAATCGGATCCTCCGTCAGTTTAATTGCCCGAGCGGTTGCGCGACACGTCCGCATAAGGTTTGCGGCGGCACTGGCTGCACCGAAGCCGCGCGATGAGTTCGTATATGCGGGTATCGAAAGAAATGCGGCGTGAGCGGGCGAAGTCGCCCAGCGGGGCGACGACGCGGCGACCGCAAGCGCACTGGATGCGCAGATAGCAGCCTTGCCGATACCAGATAGGATCAATGGGCTTGGGGCGGTTGTAGTTCGCGGCCATTGGGCGCTTATGCGCCAAACGGAACAGGAGGGGAACGCGCCGCGCGCACGCCGGCTATTGGATTGGCAAGGGAAAAGGGCTATATAGGCAATGCTTCGTGTGCTGATTCATTTCACGCACCTACCTGAACCCGCCGTGCTGTCACACGGCGGGTTCAAACTTTTAGGGCGGGCGGCCCTGTCAGACCACCCGCCCCGCTGGATCAGCCCTTATCGGACTTCCCCAGCTTCACAATTGCAATCACGAGCGCGACGGCTGCGATCGTCAATTGAGCTGCTTCATATGCTGTCAAATCACATCACCTCCTTTGAGCGAGAGGATTTGCGAAAGGCCGCTGTCACAGTCCTTCGCCCTCGCTCGATGAAGGCTATACAACGGATTGACGACAATGCGCGCGAAACGCTCTTCACATTTTCGTGAAGCCATTGGATGATCGCCGGCGACCGTTGATGAAAAGGGGAAGCTATGGGCCTCGTATCGCAGGTTAGCGCCGATGACCGGGAAAGCGCATGGCGAATAGTCCGTCATCGCGAAATCATGGAACGACTGATTCCGCTTTGGGCCGTGCTCGGCGTTGCGCTGGTGTTGATGGGCGTGGACCTGGGCGGGCGTCTGCTGTGGACGCTGCCGATGATCGGATATGTCTTTGGGGTGATGGCGGTCGATCATGGCCCTGATTACCGCGCCGCGAATTATTGGGTGCCGGTCCTGGGAAGCCAAGCGGCGGCGCTGCTGCCTCTCATCACCAAATTCTAGATCTCTCTGGAGCGGTGGCAGCTGCCACCGCTCCACGCGCGTCAAGCTCTGCCCTCGAAGCGGGCGATCAGCTGCTCCGCTACGGAAGCAATTTCGGCGGGGTCGGCGGTTTGAGTGCAATCGCCGCCTACAACAGCGCCGAGCGTGCCGCCGTCCAGTTGGACAACGTGGACACGCCACACGTCGCGCCGGAGTTCGTATTGATCGGGAAGCGGCCTCTGCATGATTTCATGAAACACTAGGTCAACCCATTGGCGCGCGTCCGGATCGGAAGACGCATCGGCGTAGTCGGCGCGGCTCGCCATGACGCTGTATCGGTCGCCTAGCATGAATTGGCGTTCGCGCGCGCGCCGGTCCTGCTCGATCCGCGTTACGCGATCTTTTTCCGCCCGCTTCATCGCCTGTTTCATCCGAACATCGTCGGCGCTGCGCGTCAGCGCCGCCATGATGTTGGGGACGCGCGCGGGCATATAATGCCCCGCGCGCTCGGCCGCCTCGATCACAAATTGCAAATCGCTGATCTCGGTAGGCGAGAGGGTGACGCGAACGGCGCTCGCCGTGTTGCTGATTTTCATGGCTGCGGCTCCGGCTCTTCTTTCGCCTTGTAGGCGGCAAGGCCGATCCATGATCCGTTGTCGCCGCGAAACTGGCGCACAACATCGCCGCCGTCCCAATGGCCGGTGAAGATGCCGCGCCGGTTGATGCCGCCGACGGGGCGCGTGCGCGCCGCCAGAAGGCGGGCGCGGCGCGTGTCTCGATCTAGGTGGCGCATGGGTTGCATGGTCAATCCTTCCTATTCGCTGGCGGTGTCGAGGTTTGTGCCGATCTCGTCGGCGTCGAAGTCTTCAAGGGCTGAAATCGCGCTTTCCAGTTCGGAAACTGCGGCGTCCATCGCCTGCGCACGTTCGCTGTCCTCAAGGCTGGGTGGTAGATTCTCGCGGGCGGCCTGTTCGTCATCCTTGACGGTTTCAAGCATGTCGCGCGCCTCATCCAACAGGGCTTTGCCCTTGTCGATCAGCACGCGGGCGGCGGCGATCTGCTTGCGGCGTTCGCGGTTCATGCCTCTGCCCTCACGTCGCCGCTGTCGATCTGGAATCCTGCGCGGGCCAGCTCGTCACAAAGGGCGTGCTGCCTCTCTTCGCGGGTGCCGCTGGTGGCGATATAGCTGCATCGCCCCCAATGGAACGCGAAGCCTGCACGTTTCAGGCATCCGCGAAACCGCTGGTGGGTGCGGTCGCTCCAATCCAGTGTGCCCGCATAGTTGCGGAAAGCGGCGACGGCGCAGACGGAACCATAATTCTCATCACGCCAGCTAAGCTCGATAACCGGGGGCGATTTGGTCATGATGGCCTCCCTCAATATTCACTGGTTAGGAGAATGGTGAGCACGCGGGTTGTGGCATCGGGATTCCACGGTTCGGCGCTGCCAAATTCAAGATCGCGGTCGTAATAGTCGAACTTCCACATGACCGAGAGGGCTGGGCGCGTGCTGTCGTCAGTCCAGCGGGTATGCCATTGGCCAATCACATCACGATAAAGGAAACCGGCGTCATGCTCGCCGTGCGGGTCGTTGTCGGGTGTGAAATCCTCAAAGCCCTCGATCATCTTGAGAATGTCGGACTGCGTGTTCTCGTCCAGCGCCGCGATGCCTTGCGTAATCACGGTGCGACAAGTCACACCCATCGTTCGCCGCGCAATGTCGTTCAGCGCCGCGATGGTGGCGATCTGGTCAGTTGTCGCTTCCATTTTCCTCACTCCTTTAGGCGAAGCCGCTGCCTGCGGCCTGCGGCTCTGACCCGCTGGCGAAGCGCGGGATGGGGAGGGGGAAGCAAAATCGATGGGAGTGGTGCGGGCGGCGCGTCTAGGGAGGCCCCGGCGCGCGGGAGCGCGCCGGAACTGGCCGAACTTGGCGTGCAACCCGGTCCTGTCGATTATGCTTCGGGAACGAAAGGGCGGGTGCCCTTGGTGTTCCCCCCGGTGGCAACTGCCACTACTGACGGGGCGCGGCCCTGGGCCGCTCGATCCTATGTGGCAGCTGACAGACTACTAGGCGCGCGGCCCTGGCCGCTCATTTTCAGCGCTCGCGGTCCTTTGATTTCTCGGCCGCCTGTGTCGGTGATTTGCCTTCGCGCAATGTTGCGGCGACATGCGCCTTTGCGCTTTCGACGATCTGCGCCAGCTGTTCCTTCGATGCGCCGCGCTCGGTAGCTGTGGCGACGCGCTTATCAATGGCCAGCTGGAATTGCGCGAACCTGGCATCGGCCCGGTTCTGCTCAGGCGAGTTTTTCTCGAATTGCGCGGCAAGGCGTAGATCAACCTGACTGACGCCGGGAGGCATGACTTGCAGACGTAGCACGCGATCGGCGGCCTGAATGTCGCGGTCGGTCATTTTCGAAAGGAAATCAGCAGTGCCCGCGCTGATGGCGCGGACTCGTTGCAGCGGGTCCATGCCCTCGGACCAACTGACTTCGATTTGATGATAGCGGCGCTGTTCGATCAGTTGAAGGTGGTGCATCGGCCCTTTGGGATCACGGAAAAAGGCGAGTTCCTGCGCAGAACGGGCGGCTAGCTGGCGCATGTCAGCGGACGTTTCCGCGATCCGATTAAGCTGCTCATACTGCCGCGACGCAACGGTTTGCGCAGTAGGTAAGTAACGGCTGATCTGATCCTTGGCTTGCTCGATGCTCATAGCGCGCCGTTCGCCAGCTGGCATGAGAGATTCCATCGAGGGCGGAAACGCGATGCCCGCTGGCCCGCGCGCTGGCTCGACGCGGCTCTGTTCGAGGGGCATGGCATCACGGATAACTTTGGCGAGGGAGGCGTGATTTCCGGTATGGAAGCTATCGCGGCTCGCCTCCATCCAGTCCTTCGGCCCCATTGCCTGGATCGAGACGAATTTTTCGGCCGCAAGGGAATGTAGCTGCAAGTGCAGCCGCATGGTACGACCATTGCCCTCACGGAACGGATGAACGGCATTTAATTCGGAGATATGCCGTCCCATGGTATCGGCAAAGCGATCACGATCCATCGACTTGAGGGTTTGGAGGTCGGGCAGCTGCTTAAATTCGTGCTCCATGCTGCGGGCAATGAAGTGCGCTCGCGCAAAAGTGCTGCCGGGTTTGCTTATGTCCACAGTCCGAAAGCGCCCCGCCCAATCATATACATCCTGAAACAGATGATTGTGCAGTTCGCGATACTCGCGCGCATTCGTCGCCGGCATGGCGCGCTGCACAATCAGCTCGCCATGCCGGACAACCGAGAAGAAAGCTTCTCGCTCCTTGAGAATATTATCGTCGCGGATTCCCAGCTTGTTCCGAAGAACGTCGCTGTTACGCCAGGTGTAAGGGTCGCTCACCAATCATGCAGCAAGTTTCTGGCGGGACAGAACATCACGGTTGTAGTCCTGCGCCAGACCAATCGCCACATCGACGGGAATTTGGGTTTCGACCAACAGCAAACAAAAAGAGTGGTCATCCGAAACCAATTCAAGTCCTTCAATCTTGCAATTTGCGATTGCTTCGCAATAAGCTGCCATCACGTCAGGAATGTCTTCCTGCCGACGCGGCTCATACCCCATCGCCTTGATGCGATTCCTGTAGGTGTCGATGATATTTTCCATTTTGCACCTAAAAACGACCTGCTCCCGCCCATAGTTAACATGTCGGGATTTGTATATAAACCACATTGAGTAGCCCCCCATATTTCACTTTCCTGAAATGAGACGCCGCGCAAGCGCGGCGTCTCGTGCATTTTGCGGGGCGGGGCATTCAATCCGCTTGGTCGGTCATCATCGCCAACAGGTAGTCGGCGGCGTTCTGCGCCTCGCGGGCTGCCTCAAAAATGGCGCGCTTGTCGTTGCGGAGCGCGGTCAACCAGTGCTCGATATACGCGGCATGGTCTTCGCGTTCCTCGACCTTGAAACCGACAATCGCGCCGATGAAGGATGCGCCCAGCTCGGCCACGAGTTCGTCCCTCGCATAGTCGGCGCGGCTCGTTGAAATCAGGGTTTTTCGGTTGAGGCGGCTTTCATGCCCTGCATGATGCACGGCCTCATGCGCAAGCGTGGCATAGTAGTCGTCGGCGGAATGGAACGCTTCAAAAGCGGGCATTTGGATATAGTCGTCGCGGGTGTGGTAATAGGCTTGCGATCCGCCGATGCGAACGGTTGCGTCGATGCGAGAGAACATCACTTCAAGCTCAACGTCGCGGGTTTCGGGATTGGTGATGATCGGGGCGGGCGCGGGATATTTGCCGTCCAGTCCTTCGACCTGATCGGCATTGAAAACCGTGTATCGTTTCAAGAACGGAATGGCGCGCTCGTTGTCCGTCTCGGAGTCTTTCACGACAAGCTTGTTGGCATAGACAATGGTGGTTCCCTTGCTGCCCTTCCTGACATTGCCGCCCAGCTCCAACGCCTGTTTGAAGGTCAGCCAATAGGGCGAGGCGAAGCCCTGACGCATAGCGCTGGCCCAAAGGCTGAGGACGTTGATCCCACGATAGGCGACCCCATTGTGCCGGAGCGGAATGGTCGGCCCACCGCTCCACGGCTTCACCCACGGCTTGGTGCCCGCTTCCAGCATCGCAAGAATGTCGTCGGTGACGGCCTGATAAATGTCGATCCGGTTCGTTTCCTTAGCCATTTTTCACTCCTTTAGGCGAAGCCGCTGCCTGCGGCCTGCGGCTCTGACCCGCTGGCGAAGCGCGGGATGGGGAGGGGGAAGCAAAATCGATGGGAGTGGTGCGGGCGGCACGGCTAGGGAGGCCCCGGCGCGCGCGATCGCGCCGGAACTGGCCGAACTTGGCGTGCAACCCGGTCCTGTCGATTATGCTTCGGGAACGAAAGGGCGGGTGCCCTTGGTGTTCCCCCGGTGGCAGCTGCCACCACCGGCAACGCGCGGCCCTGGCCGCTCATTATACGCGGCCGATTTTACCGGCTGCGTTCTGTAAAATGGGTGCGGTGGCAGCTGCCACCGCCCCGCAAGTTTGCGGGGNGGTGGCAGCTGCCACCACCGGCAACGCGCGGCCCTGGCCGCTCATTATACGCGGCCGATTTTACCGGCTGCGTTCTGTAAAATGGGTGCGGTGGCAGCTGCCACCGCCCCGCAAGTTTGCGGGGAGCGCGGGAGTGAAGCGCGCTCCCCATGCCGTCATGCCGCTTGGCTTTCGCTATCAGCGGCATCGGGCAAGGCAGAGGGTCGAAGGGCGGGGGGCAGGATGCGCCGCCCCGCAAGGCGCTCGTTGACCGTCAAGGCAAGATCAGAGCGCTTCATGGTCTGGCAATTCTCTGCGGCGTCGTTGCCGCAACCTTCGGCCAGCAGCTTCAAGAGCGTGGCCTTGCTAAGCTGGTCATAGAATACCTGATTGGGTTCCCACTTGTCGGCCATGTCGATCTGCGCGGCCCCGACGATCTGCGCCAGCTGGCGGTCGCGGTCGCTATGGAACGAAAGGCTCGTGATCTGCGAGGCCACGCAGTAGGCCAGCAGCCGCAATTTCGCTTCGCTGTCCATCTGGCGCATGTCGTCCAGCGTGGGTGTCTCGGCCAAGCGGGCAAGATCGGCCCCCGCGATTTCGTCAATGTCGGCAATCGTGGAATGGCCCATGATCGCCTCGTCAACATGGAAGCGGTTCTTCTCGGCGGTGATTTCGGCGGCTTGTTGCCACGAATAGGAGTTGCCGCGAACCTGCCCCAATAGGCCCGTCAAGAGCACGTCCAGCGCCAGCTCCGGGTCGCTGGCAAGGGCTTCCCGAACCGCCATCGTGCGGATGCCGCCCAGCTGATCCATGACCTTCTGCGAGTAGTCGGGCCGGGGAGGCTTGGGGCCATCGGCGGCGGTGCCCTTGGCGCTGCGCGTGAACGCAACCTGTTCGATACCGTCATGCCCGATGAAGACGATAAGCGAGTGCTCGGCCTTCTGCTCGGCGGTGAAGACGCGGCAAGCCGATACGATAGCGTCCTGCTTGCGGGTCAGGGCGCGCAACTCGTCGTCATAGTCGTGCTCGTCCTCGTCCACCTCGCTTTCCCGCTTGGCGATTGCCGCCTCGATCTCGACCAGCTGCGCGGTTTCTTCCTCGGTCGGATGGCGCTCGCCAGCGGGTTCCAGATGGCCGCGCATCCAGTAGGAATCAGGCCGGTAGAGCTGCCCTTCTGCATCGCGCCAGCCATCTTCGCGCGCCGCCTTGGCGATGGCGTCGAGCCGATCTTGCACAAGGTCCATGACAAGGCCCGCATCATCGCAATAGCGACGTTCTCCGAAAAGATCGGTGGTGAAGGTGCCGCCTGCGGCGCAATAGGCTTCCTCGCCTACAATGCGAAAATGCTTGTCGGTATCGGCAACCTTCTCCTGGGTGAGCATGGCGCGGATTTGGTGGGCGTTGTCGCCGGTGCGCTTGAAAACCTCAAGCTGGCGGTCCTGATCGTCTGTCAGCGCGAAAGCCTGCGCCGCGCCCATGCCGATTTCGTCTTTCTGGAAGGCTTTGAGAATGGTCGGGTGCAGCGCCGCCAGCTTCAACACGCGGCGGACATAGGCGGGGGAGACGCCGAACGATGCTGCAACATCGTCAACGTCTTTGCCGCTGTCGATGATCGCCCGATAGGCGGCGATGGCATCGGCGGGGTGCATGTCTTAGGTCATGTGTCAACTGTCCTGTGAAGCATTTTCTGTCGGATATCCGTCAGTTTTTAGCCTTGACGTCGGGT
>NZ_JCATID010000043.1:0-28379 GCF_059693745.1 Sphingobium sp. WR1
TTACCTCCGACCAGCGCTCGCACATTGGCCGGCGTCGCGTTGGGCGTGAAGGCATAGAGTCTTTTCTGAGGGAGATCGCGGATACGGGGGGCGAACCTGTAGCCGAGCAAGGCGCAGGCGGCGAACACATGATCGGTGAAGCCGCCCGTGTCGGCAAAATGCTGGCGAACGCGGCGGCCCGCGTCATTCATGAGCAGCCCGTCCAGGATATAGGGAGCCTCGCTGACCGTTGCCGGGATCACCTGGGTTGCGAACGGCGCATATTGATCGGACACATGGCTGTATCCCTTGAGGCCCGGGACGTTGCCATATTTCGCGTTGATCAGATTCATCGCCTCGCCCTGCTCGGTAGCAAGGAAGAACTGCCCGTCGCTGGATGCCGATTGCCCTTGTCCCCAGAAGGCGGCCATGGGCAGGGCGGCGTGGGCCTCCACGATCATGGCGAGCGCCCGATCATAGGCGCTGCCTTCGACATGCCAGCGCGCGATCCGCAGCAATTCCCAGAAGCTGTGCGTGTTGGTCGCCGCCGCCATCTTGCGCAAACCGAGATTGACGCCTTCCGCCAGCAACACGTTCATCAGGCCGATCCGGTCGCTGCAGGGCGCGCCGGTGCGCAGATGCGTGAACGCCTCGGAAAATCCGGTTCGCTCATCGACTTCCAGCAACAGATCGGTGATCCTCGCGGGCGGGAGCTGTTGATAGAGATCGAGCACGAGATCCTCGGCCCCTTCGGGCGTGTCGGCCCTCAGCTTGTCGATGTGCAGCTTGCCGTTCTCGATGATGCCGCCTGGGATCGTGCCGGTTCGCGCCGCGCGGCCAAACTCCTTCAGCCGTGTATCCAGTCGAGCCCTGCGCTCGGCCAGCCATTCGCCGGGTCGCAGCGGCACGGCGAGCCGCGCGGTCTGCTCTATCGCCTGTGGCGGGACCAGAAGCTGCTTGAGGTCGCCATAGCGGCGCGATCCCGCCAACCATATGTCACCGGACCGGAAGGCGTCGCGGATGTGGAACAGCACCGCGATTTCCCAAAGCCGGTGGTCGCCGCTGGGCTCAGCGCAAAGATGACGATGCCATTTCGAGTTGGGACGTAGAAAATCCACCGGCGGATCGACCTTGATCCCGTTACGCAGCATCGCAACGGCCGCCAGAAGAGGC
Organism: Sphingobium sp. WR1; assembly: GCF_059693745.1. Taxonomy (NCBI): domain Bacteria; kingdom Pseudomonadati; phylum Pseudomonadota; class Alphaproteobacteria; order Sphingomonadales; family Sphingobiaceae; genus Sphingobium; species Sphingobium sp. WR1. The sequence goes on from NZ_JCATID010000043.1 coordinate 1,153, forward strand.
GTGGCGATCGGCGCCGCCTGCATGTCGAGCAGGCGCAGCATCCTGGGCGCGTAGAGGCGGAAACGGTGATAGCCGTCCAGCACACGGCTGAGCGGGTCGGCCGCGAGCACGTTGGTCAGCGCGGAGGCCGTGGCGACAAGGGTTCTGAACCGTTCCCAGCCAGGCCCGGTGGCGATTATCCCGTCCAGGGCCGTGCCATCGTCCTGCGCTCCAAGCAAAGCACCACCGATTTCGGCAAAGGACTTCAGCGTGTCCCGAACGGCCGCCTTTTCGTCGGCGATCCTGGTGTTGCAAAGGCGTTCGGAGGCCCGATAGAGACGGCCTACGATGCGATCGTGGGTCTCCACGATGACATCGGCCAGCGATGACCGCCATTCCAGGGTGCAGACAGCGAGGATCGCAAGCCGCCTGTCTTCGGGCAGATCACGCATGCCGTCGGCGTAATAGCGCTCGCCCTGCCGGCGAAGCCGGGTCACACGATGCGCCGGCACGCCGTCCAGCAAATCCGCCGGAAGATCGAACCTTTGAAGATATTCCAGTCGATCCATCAGCCGGTTAGCGGCTGCTGAATTTGCGCCAACCTCGAACTGTCGCAGCCATACGAAGCGCGTGACGCGACCATCCACCGTATCCTCCAACAGGTGAGCCAAATTCTCGCTCAGGGTTGGCGTGATGCGATGGGCGATAAGATCCTCGATCCGGCGCTCGGCCTCAACCAGCGCATCGGCGCAAAGGCGCTCGATCGTCGAGGAGCCGGGAAGGATCGTGCGGGTGCGGCGACACTCCGCAACGAAGCGACGGGCAAGATCCTCATTCGATGTCGCCGCCTCGGCTTCCCGAGCGATCCATTCGCGCAAATCCCGTGCGCCCCGCCCCGAAAAGGAGCGATAGCCGTAGATTCGGCGAAGGTCCGCCAGATGCTCGTGCCGGGTCTCCTCGCGCGCGGCATAGAGGAGTAGATCGTCGCTGGTCAGGCCGAGCTGGGCCGCGATGAAATCCGATACCTGCGCCGGGATCAACTCGCCAGGAGCGAGCACCCGGCCCGGGTAGCGCAGGACGCACAGTTGCAGCGCGAAGCCAAAACGATTGTGGGCGCGCCGGCGCTGGCGGATATGCCCGAGATCCTCATCGCTGAGGGTATAGTGCCGCAGCAGCTCACCTTGATCGACCGGCAAGTGAAGCAGCGCCTCGCGCTGTCGATCGGTCAGGGTCACGCGACGCGGCATACATGCTCCTTATTCTTTCCGAGCTACGGTTTGAGATAGCTTGATTGAGATGCTGGTTAAGATACACAATAGCCCAATCTTATGTGCTCATGTTCGTCACCGCCTCAAACCTTCGTTTGTGATCCATGCTGATCGGCTACGCCCGCGTGTCCAAAGCCGACGGCTCGCAGTCGCTCGACCTGCAGCACGATGCCCTTCGCGCTGCCGGTGTCGAGCCAGGCAATATCTATGATGATCGTGCATCCGGTAGCCGTGATGATCGCCCCGGTCTTGCCGCCTGCCTGAAATCGTTGCGCGACGGCGATGTCCTCATCGTTTGGAAGCTCGACCGGCTCGGCCGAACGCTCACCCACCTGGTCAGCACGGTGCAGAATCTGTCGGATCGCGGTATCGGTCTGCGGGTGCTCACCGGCAAGGGCGCGCAGATCGACACCACGACGCCATCGGGCCGGATGGTGTTCGGCATTTTTGCCACACTGGCGGAGTTTGAGCGGGATATGATCCGCGAGCGCACCATGGCTGGCCTGGCCGCTGCCCGCGCGCGGGGACGCAAGGGTGGCCGCAAGTTCGCCCTCTCCAAGGCCCAGGTGCGGCTCGCTCAGGCTGCTATGGCCCAACGCGACACGTCCGTTTCCGACCTCTGCAAGGAACTCGGGATCGAGCGCGTCACTCTCTACCGCTATGTCGGTCCCAACGGGGAACTCCGGGATTACGGTCAGCGCGTGCTTGCTGCCAAAACGCGATGATGATGACGGGAGCCCCGATCAAACTTACCCAAGCGGACGCCGCAGACGTTGCAGACCTGTACAACCGTTGCAGCGACTATTTCCTGTTGCAGGACGGGGCCGCGCCCACGCTGGACGATGCTCGCGAGCTTTTCTCCGATGTGCCGCCCGAAAAGAGCGCCCACAATCAAGCTGTCCTGGGATGGAAGGGGCCTGGCGGCCTATATGCAATCGCGGCCATCCTCCGCGATTATCCGCGTGATGGCACATGGTATCTCGGCTTCATGATCGTAGATGCCGCACAGCGTGGTCGTGGCGTCGGACGCTCAATTTACTCGACGGTCGAAAGCTGGGCCGCTGCGAGAGGTGCCACAGAGATTCGGTTGGCCGTGCTGGAAGCGAATGAAGCGGCAGAGCGATTTTGGCGTTCTCTCGGCTTCATTGAGTATCGGCGCGTTGGGCCAGACACCTTCAAAATGCGTAGCCATCGCCGGATAGAACTGAGCCGTCGCCTTTCTGGCGCGACCGTAGAAGGCAGCAACAAGTAAGATCTCGCGCCGGCTATCTGGGCGAGCTTGGCGTAGGATTCCGCCCCCTCCCGCAAACGCCCCCTTTCAGGGAAGGGGGCTTGAGATCGCCTTGATGGCCTTCAATCCCGTTCCAAAACGAGCGATCGCGTCCCTGTTTCTCTCCAGCTCGCCATAGGGCAGATAGGCGAAGTCGAGATCGGCAATACGGCTGAAAGCCGGGCGACGGAGTTGCGCGCGAACGTCCTGCTCGCGCGCATTCGGTGCGACCAGGAATAGCCCGGCGGCAGCGTGCAGATCGCTCCCCGACAGCGCCAGATCGAGCATGCGCACGATCCCCGAGTAGATCGAGGTCGAATGTTCAACCTCGAACGCGGCGGCGACGCCGTCGCCACCCTTCGCCAGCCACAACACGTCGATGAGGCGGATCGAGTCCGCTCCGGGAGAGGTCGCAATGGCGTCTGGAAGGCGCTCGAGGCATCCCTGTCCAAGCGGGCAGCCAGCGTGAAGTCGACCGCGGTCATTGGCGGCGATCCACACATCGTAACCGAGGGCATGGCCGAGGTCGCGCAGCCAGGCCTGGATTTCGGCGTGCGTGCGATCGGTTTCGCCCTGCGCGGCGGCTGTCTTGTCGAGCCGGCTTGCCTCCGCTCTGGCATGTTCCAATCTGCCGAGCCAGTCGTCGGCCGCCGTTGCGTCATCCTCCAGCGGTGGCGCGGGATAGCGGCCCGAGCCAATGTCGAACAACAGTCCGCCGATCGCGCCGAGATCGTTGGAGAGCAACTCGCGGTAACGGTCGTTGAGGTCGAGGATGCCGGCGCGCATGGCGAGAAAATGATCCCATGACCCGAGCTTCACCTTGGCGCCGGTGACGGCATTGTAGCCCTTGACGATCGCGGTATTGAAGGGCGGCACCAGCGTCGGGTGAAGGAAATAGAGCAGGTTGGCCGCCGCCGGCCCCAGCCCCTTGATCTTGAGCGCGTCTATGCTGCGGATGTGGCTGATGATCTCCTCGGCGGTATCGCAGCACGAGCAATTGTCGAGCAGGCGACCGAACGCCCGCTGGTTGTCCGGGCTTTCGTAGATGTCTGGAATGCGCAGCTTGGGCTTCCACAGCCAGGCATGGTCGGCGCCCTTGAAGATCTGCCGCTGTTCGGCGATCGAGTGGACAACCGTTTCCAGTGACGAGCCGCGATAGGCGACGCCGAACCGCCCACTTTCGATTTCTGCGACCACCTGCTGCAGCCCGCGACGGATGGAGCGGAAGTTTTTCAGCCGTTCGTCCCACAGAAACCAGGAGCGATAGGTGGCGCCGGGATCGTCTCGCCAACGACGGACAAGCTCGCTCACGAGATCATGATGTGTCGCGGGTAACAAGGTCATACTGGCTGGGTCATCTAAACTGGGCTCCTTGCCGTTCAGGCTATCGCGAGCAAGGGCGGCTTGCACGTTCAATGTGCGATCCGCGAAGCGTGCTCAAATTGTCGGTGATCGCGCAGGGAAACGCCGCTGGCATTGGGCGTTGCCGGTCGCAACCGTCGACCGGGCGCACAGCCAGGCAGACGGCCGGCACGGGCGTCGCCGCCCGGGAGCGGCGCCGCAACCAGCTTTTTCCGGTCGAACTTAGCGGATCACTGCTTTGCGATCGCGGTGACCTCGCCATCGCTGCCCTTGAGCGAGAGGTCGAAATCGACCTTGTCGCCGACCTTGACCGCATCGGTGATCGACGGCGCGGCCTTGAACGCCATCGTCATCGCGGGCCACTTGGCCTCCGGGATCGGACCATGATCGAGCGTGATCGTGCCTGCCGCCTTGTCGATCGCGGTGACGGTGCCATGGCCCTTGGCCTTGATCGCGGCGTTCGCGTCAGGCGCCATCGACATGTTGCCCATGTCGCCGCTCATGGTCGCGGCGGGCGCCGCCTCGTTGGTCTCAGTCGCAACGGGGGCCTCCGCCTTCTTGCCGCACGCGGCAGTCAGGGCGGCGAGGCCGAGGGCAATGGTCAGTCGTGCATGGTTCATCGTCTTCTCCTTCATGATGAAACGGGTTGAGGGATGGGATCGGTCTTGGGCCGGCGCAACAGCAGGTAGGCGGCGGGCAGGACGAACATTGAGAGCAAGGGCGCGGTCAGCATGCCGCCGATCATCGGCGCGGCAATCCGGCTCATGACCTCCGAACCCGCGCCTGATCCCAGCAGGATCGGCAGCAGGCCGGCCAGGATCACCGCCACCGTCATCGCCTTGGGACGGACGCGCAGCAGCGCGCCTTCGCGCACGGCGGCCTCGACCTCGGCAGCGTCCGGATGTGCGCCGCGCTCGGCCAGCGCGTTCTTGAGATAGATCAGCATCACCACCCCGAACTCGGCGGAGACGCCGGCGAGCGCGATGAACCCGACCCCGGTGGCGATCGACTGGTTGAACCCCAGCAGATAAAGCGTCCAGATGCCGCCGGTCAGCGCAAACGGCAGCGTCCCCATGATCAGCGCCGCCTCGTCGAAGCGGCCGAAGATGAGGTAGAGCAGCACGAAGATGATCAGCAGCGTCGCGGGCACGACCAGCTTCAAGCGGTCGACCGCGCGCTCGAGATATTCGAACTGGCCAGAGTAAGCGATGCTGACCCCAGGCGAGAGCCTGACCTGTTTCGCCACCGCACGCTGCAGATCGCCGACCACCGAGGCAAGATCGCGCCCGCGCACATCGACGTAGACCCAGGTCGAAGGCCGGGCATTCTCGGTCTTGAGCATCGGCGGTCCCTCGGCGATCGAGACGTTTGCCACGGTGCCCAAGGTGATCTGCTGGCCCGCGGGCGTCAGGATCGGTAGCGCCCGCAGCCTTTCGAGGCTGTCGCGCAATTCGCGCGGATAGCGCACGCTGATCGGATAGCGGGCGAGGCCCTCGACCGTCTCGCCGATCGTCTCGCCGCCGATCGCGCCGGAGACGATGGCCTGGACGTCGGCGATGTTGAGCCCGAACCGCGCGGCGGCGGCGCGGTCTATGTCGACATCGACATAGCGTCCGCCGGTCAGCCGCTCGGCGAGCGCCGAGCTGACGCCGGGCACGCTCCTGGCCACGGTCTCGACATCATGCGCGATGCGGTCGAGCTCGGCGAGGTCACTGCCCGACACCTTGACCCCGATCGGGCTCTTGATGCCCGTCGCGAGCATGTCGATGCGGTTGCGGATCGGCGGCACCCAGATATTGGCGAGACCCGGAAGCTTCACCCGGCGATCGAGCTCGTCGACAAGGCGTTCGGGCGTCATGCCCGACCGCCACTGGTCGCGGGGCTTGAATTGGATCGTCGTCTCGAACATTTCGAGCGGCGCGGGATCGGTCGCGGTCTCGGCGCGGCCGGCCTTGCCGAACACGCTTTCGACTTCGGGCACGGTCTTGATCAGGCGGTCGGTCTGCTGGAGCAGCTCACTCGCCTTGGCGGCCGAGAGGCCCGGCAGCGCCGAGGGCATGTAGAGCAGGTCGCCCTCGTCGAGATTGGGCATGAACTCGCCGCCGAGCCGGCTGAGCGGCCAGGCCGTGGTGGCGAACACCAGAGCCGCGATCAGCAGCACTGCCTTGGGCCGCTTCATCGTCCAGTCGATCGCGGGCCGGTAGATATTGGTGAGCCAGCGATTGACCGGATTGGCCTGCTCGGCCGGAATGCGGCCCCGGATCAGCCAGCCCATCAGGATCGGCACCAGGGTCACCGACAGGATCGCGGCCGCGCCCATCGCATAGGTCTTGGTGAAGGCGAGCGGCGCGAACAGCCGGCCTTCCTGCGCCTCCAGGGTGAAGACCGGAATGAACGACAGCGTGATGATCAGCAGGCTGAAGAACAGCGCCGGCCCGACCTCGGCCGCCGCCTCGGTGACGACGATCCAGCGCATCTCGCCATCGAGATGTCTGTCCGGGTGATCCTGCTCCCAGCGTTCGATCCTCTTGTGGGCGTTCTCGATCATGACGACCGCCGCATCCACCATCGCGCCGATGGCGATGGCGATGCCGCCCAGCGACATGATGTTGGCGTTCACCCCCTGGAACCGCATTACGACGAACGCGGCCAGCACACCGAGCGGCAAGGTCAGGATCGCGACCAGCGCCGAGCGGACGTGCCAGAGGAACAGGGCGCAGACCAATGCGACGACGATGAACTCCTCGACCAGCTTGCGGGTGAGGTTCTCGACCGCGCGATCGATCAGCTGCGAGCGGTCATAGACCGTGACCACCTCGACGCCCGGCGGCAGGCTTTTCCTGAGATCGGCGAGCTTGTCCTTGACCGCCGCGATGGTCTCACGGGCGTTCTTGCCTGACCGAAGAATAACGACGCCGCCGGCGACCTCGCCTTCGCCGTTCAGTTCGGCGATGCCGCGCCGCATCTCGGGGCCGACCTGGATCGTGGCGACATCGCCGAGCCGGACGGGCACGCCGCCCGCCGCAGTCTTGAGCGGGATTGCCCGGAAATCGTCGAGCGTTTTCAGATAGCCCGAGGCGCGGACCATATATTCGGCCTCGGCCATTTCCAGCACCGAGCCGCCGGCTTCCTGATTGGCTTGGCTGATCGCCTGCACTGCCTGGGCGTGGGTTACGCCGTAGGCCGCGAGCTTCACCGGATCGAGCAGCACCTGGTACTGCTTGACCATGCCGCCGATGCTGGCGACTTCGGCCACGCCGGTCACGGTCTTCAGCTCGTAGCGCAGGAACCAGTCCTGCAACCCGCGAAGCTGCGAGAGATCGTGCCGGCCGGTGCGGTCGACCAGCGCATATTCATAGACCCAGCCGACCCCGGTCGCGTCCGGCCCGAGCGCGCTGCGGGCGCTGGCCGGCAACCGACCCTGGACCTGGTTGAGATATTCGAGCACGCGGCTGCGCGCCCAGTAGAGATCGGTGCCGTCCTCGAAGATCACATAGACGAAGCTGTCGCCGAAGAAGCTATAGCCGCGCACCGTCTTGGCGCCGGGCACCGACAGCATGGTGGTGGTGAGCGGATAGGTGATCTGGTTCTCGACGATCTGCGGCGCCTGACCCGGATAGGAAGTGCGGATCACGACCTGCACGTCGGAAAGATCGGGCAGCGCGTCGATCGGGGTCGAGCGCACCGCCCACAGGCCCGCGCCGACCAGCGCGAGCATGCCGAGCACGACGAAGAAGCGGTTCCTCACCGACCAGCGGATGAGATGGGCGATCACTGGCCCGCCACCTTCGCCATATGCCGCAGCGTCGGTCCCGCCGGGGGCCGGTCGAACCCGAACCGGACCCGGTCACCCGCCTTGAAGCCGCGCGCGATGCCCGGATTGGCGAGCGCGAAGGTCATCGTCATCGCCGGCCAGTCGAGCGCGGGAACGGGCTCGTGGCTGAGCGTCACCGAATTGGCCGTGATCCGCTCGATCTTGCCCGTCGTCTCGTACAGCGTGGCTTTCGACGCCGGCGCGGCGATGGTCGCCGATGCCGCACCGCCGCCGATCGGCCGCGCCTCGATTCCCGACAGGCTCGCCTCGGAATCGATCAGGAACTGCCCCGAGACGACGACGTTCTCGCCGGGCGACAGGCCGGCAAGGATCTCGGTCTCGCCGCCTGCCTCGCGGCCGATGCGGACCTCGGCGGGATGATAGCGCCCGTCGCCTGCGGCCAGCATGACGAGCGTGCGCCTGCCCGTGCGGATCACCGCTTCGCTCGGCACCAGCAGCGCCGGCTTGGCATCGCCGCCAAGCGCGACGCTGGCGAACATGCCCGGCCGCAACCGGCCGTCCCGGTTGGGCAGCTCGATCCGCACGGTGAGCGTGCGGCTGTCGGCCTGCGTGGTCGGCAGGATCGCGATCACCCGGCCGGCGAAGCGCTCGCCGGGGAAGCCCGCCAGCGTGGTGCTGGCATTCTGGCCGACCCGGACATCGCCCGCGCGCGCTTCGGGCACCGCGGCATTGAGCCAGACGGTGCCGAGCCCGCTTACCTGGGCGAGCGTCTGGCCCATGGCGAGCGTCACGCCGGCACGGGCGTCGAGCGTCTGGATCGTGCCCGAGATCGGCGTCGTGATCGTCACCACGCCGTTCGGGCGTCCGCTCCGCTCGACGCTGGCGATGAGGCCGTCGGACATGCCCATCAGCCGCAGTCGCTGGCGCGCGGCCGCGGTGAGGTCGGGCTTGCCGAGCCGCCTGACGCTCAGATATTCGGTCTGCGCGCCGCCCCATTCGGGCAGGAGCAGGTCCGCGATCGGCGCGCCGGCGCGGACCACGTCCCCGGGCGCTCGCGCATAGACGCGGCTCACGAACCCGCCCGAACGCGCCTGGATGACGGCGACGTCGCGCTGGTTGAAGTCGATCGTGCCGGTGACCTCGAGGGCCGAGGCAAGGCTGCCCATCTTCGCCGCGACGACCCGCAATCCCAGGCTCTGCCGCGCGGCGGGATCGACGGCGACCGTGGGGGCCGCGCCGGCGCTTCCTCCGTCCGCGTATCGCGGCACGAGCTGCATATCCATGAAGGGCGACTTGCCGGGCTTGTCGAACTTCTGGTTGGGGAACATCGGATCGTACCAGTAAAGGACTTTGCCTGCCCCGGCGGGCGTGGTCGCCTCCGATTGCGGTGCCTGGCGATGGCCAGCCCAATAGCCTGTGCCGCCGGCCAGCAGCGCGACAGCCAGGATCGATGCGCCCCAGCGCAGCGCGGATTTATCGAGCGTCATGGCCGCTCCTCCCCATAGGTGATAGTGATGCGGACCGCGTCGCGCGCGACGTCGGCTTCGCGGTTGAGCGCCTCGACCTCGGCCTCCGCGAGCCCGAGCGTCGTGAGCAGCGCGGCGCCAAGGTCGAGCTTGCCGGCGCCATAGCTGTCGCGGTCGAGCTCGGCGCGGTGCCTGGCGAGTGGCACCAGCGTCTCGCGGGCATTGCGCAACCGGGAGAGATGCATGGCATGGTCTGCGAGATCGGCGTCGAGCTGCGCCACCAGCTCGCGGCGGATCGCCTCGCGGTCGAACCGACCCCCTTGCGCAAGGCTCTCGCTTGCAGCGATCCTGGGGTTCTGGCGCTTGCCGGCGAACAGCGGCAGGTCGATCGACACGCCGACCGAGGCCATGTCGCCGTACATGGGATCGCGCCGGCCATAGGTGACGCCGACCTTCCAGTCGGGGCGCTTGTCGGCGCGCGCGAGACGCACGTCCGCTTCGGCGACTGCGATCCGCGCGTCCTGCGCGCGCAGGGCGGGAAGCGCATCGATCCCGGCCCGCAGCCGGATCGGATCGACATCGAGCATCGGCGGGTCGCCCGTCGCCTGCGGGTCGGGGTCGCCGGTATAGCGCGCGAGCCGGGCCCGCGCCTGCGCCACCACCGCAGCCATCTCGGCGCGGCGATCGGCGATGGCGGCGCGGAGCTGGTCGGGCTCGAGCGCCTGGCTCGGGCGCGCGCTGCCCGACGCCAGGCGTGCGGTCACGGTCTTCTGCAGGTCGTCGAGGCTGGCATCGAGCAGGTCGAGCTGCCGGAGCCGGCGTTCTCCATAATAGAGATCGACCCAGGCGAGGGCGGTCTCGAGCCGCACGTTGCGGCCTTCGACCAGCTCGCCCGCCTCGGCGATACCGATATCGGCCGCGGCGCGCGCGGCGCGTGCATGGCGCTTGGCGAGATTGGGGAAGGTCTGGCTGAACCCGATCGTCGCCATAGTGAAATCGTCGCGCGTGAAGCTGCCGGCATTGGGGCCGCTCACCGGGAAGTTCTGCAGGCCCAGGTCGAGCGTCGGATCGGGCAGGCGATCGGCCGCGACCGCCGAAGAGCGGGCGCCGGCTGTCGCCGCCGCGCGCGCCTTGAGGCTTGGCGCGTTGGCGGCAGCGAGCCTCACTGCCTGCTCGTAGGTGAGCGGGCCGGCCGACACCGGCACGGCCCAGGCGCTCGCAAGCGTCGCACCGATAGAGAGCAACAGGCGTCGCACAGCGCGCCTCGGCATCATGATCATGGATATCATCCCCTCATGACAGAGGCGGCGCGCCAAGATGTGACGCGCCGCTCCGGAGCGGGTTTAGCCCTTGTCCGACCTGACTGCGCCGCGCATGCAGTCGGCGGCGCTTGCCTGCATCATCGCGCAATCGCAGCTGGCCATGTCCCGGCTGTCGGGCACCCATATGCGGACACGCGCAGGGCCAGTCGCCCGCGGACCATATTGCGGCGCCGACCGCCATTCCCAATGGCCTTGCGGCGTGCGGCTCGCGTCGGTTGCAAGCGCAGGCGCGGCGAGACTGAGGGCCGCCACAAGGGCGGCCGGAAGCAGTTTGATCATCACGAAAACCTTTGACTGAAAAGAAGGAAACCGGGCGCGCACGCATCGATCGATGCGCGCAGCCCGTGCTCGTTCAATCAGGCAAGGCTGGTGGGAGGATCCGGCTCGGGCGCAACCGCCTTGCCGGTCAATATCGTGTCGGTCGTCCAGAAGCTGGGCGCGTCGTAGAGACGCGCAGGCGCAACGCCGCCTGCCAGGTCCGCTGCGACCAGCGGGATCACGCACCCCATCGCGGCGATGCAATCGAGCGTCAGGCCCTTGCAGGGCTTTTCGCTGGGCGCAGGCTGCTGCTTGGCCATCATCGCCATGCAGTCCGCATCCATGCCCTTGGCCAGCGGCGCGCCTGCCGCCTGCGGCACGCTGTGCGCGGCCGCCATCTGGGCTCCGAAGAGACCGGACAGCGCTCCGATGACGAGCAGGAGGGCGAGCAGGCGTTTCACGGGCCTCGATATCTAGCGGGTTTCGCGGGCGCAGCCAACCAAAGTCTCGCGCCGCGCGGATTTTGAAGTGCTGACGGCTGATTCCGTCAACTCCGCGTCAATAAAGATCCGGCCCGGGGAAGAAGATCGGCTGCGGCCTCTACGTATATCGAGGCTGGACCCGGGACCGTAGTCCCAAGCCTGAAGAGACGCTCTTCCCCTCGGCAAAGTCCGGGCGGTGGCTTACCATCCAAGGAGGTGAATATGGTCAGAAAAACTCTCATGGTCGCGCTTGCCGGCATTTCGATGCTTGCTGCCGTCCCCGCTATGGCCCAGGGCATCGGGCACAGCCTGTTCATGCGCGGCTCGATCGTCGACACGGGCAGCAACGGCACGGTCGTCTGCATCGGCAAGGCCGATGGCGCCGAGGTCGGCCAGAAGCTCGAGGTCTATCGCGTCGTGACCCATCCGGGTCCGTCCAAGGGCGTGGCGCCGACCTATCACCGCCAGCTCGTCGGCCATGTGACGATCGACCATATCTTTGACGATCACTTCGCGCACGTGTCCGTCGCCGACGGCACGCCTGCCAGGCACGACATCGTCGAGCTTCGCAAGAACTGACAAGCCGGTGGCCCGGCGGCACGGGCTGCCCTGCGACGCGTCGGGGCAGCGGGCCGCCGGCGACGAGGAGACCGTTCGGGGTCAAAGCGAAACCGCTTGACCCTGGACCATGGTCCAACCGGCATGATCGAGCGGATGACATGGGCAATTTCAAGATCGGCGAACTGGCCGCGGCCGCAGGCGTGGGGCGGGATACGATCCGCTATTATGAGCGGATGGGCCTGCTGCGCGAGCCCGCGCGCACGGCAGCGGGCTACAGGCTCTACGACGCGACCGACCTCGAGCGCGTCAATTTCATCCGCTCGGCGCAGGAGCTTGGTTTCACACTCGAACAGGCCCGGCAGCTGCTGGCACTCAGGGCGTCGGACACCGCGCATGCCCAGGCCGTGCTCGATATCACGCTTGCCAAGATCGCGGACGCCGAAGCCCGGCTCGAGCGCCTGTCGGATATCCGCGACATGCTGCGGATGCTCGCCGACGAATGCCCGGGCGAAGTGCCGGTCTCCGATTGCCCGATCCTCGCCTTCCTGACGGCGCGGCGGAAAGACCAGCAGCATAACAAGAAACATCAGGCAGCGCAGGACGAACGATCACCACGAGCGAAAGGGGTTTTGTCATGAAGAAAATGCGTTTGATCGCCGTCCTCACGCCGGCGCTGCTTCTAGGCGCCTGTGTGACCACGCGGCCGACCTCGGCGCAGGTCGAGAGTTGCCGGGCGATGGAGGGCAATATGGGTCTCCAGACGCCGCATGATCATGGCGAGATGAAGGGGCAGGGGCGCAACCCGATGAACCTCTCGCACGACCGGTGTCTCCGGATTCTGCGCAGCGCGCAATGAGCCGGTCCGGACGCCAGGGATGGCGCCCGGACACAGTTTTCAAGCCAAGGAGCAAAGCCATGATCGACCATGCGAAGAAAGCCCTTCCACTTGTCGGCGGAAGCCTGTTGCTGGCGCTCGCGCTTTCGGGCTGCGACCGCCAGGCCGACCAGACGGTGCCGCCCGCGGCGAACAGCGTCGCCGCCACCCCGGTCCTGACCGACAGCGGCAACGCTGCAGACGCGGCGCCGATGGACGCGATGAGCAACCAGGCCGAGATGGAGCGGCATCACCGTCAGGCGATGGACCATGACGCGATGCGCGCCGGGGCCGGCAACCAGACCGCGCCGGCACCCGATCCCGCGCCGGGCAATGCGGCGATGCCGATGAAGGATATGTAGGCTCGCACACTAAGGGGATGAGGATGTCCAGGCGGATCAGCCTTCGACGCTTGAGCCTCGGCTGCGCAATCGCTCTCAGCCTGTCCGCGAGCGCGGGCGCGCAGGAGGGCGAGGATCATGCCGCGCATCATGGCGCAGGCATGCCGGCCGGCGGGGGCATGTCCGCACCGGCAGAGCCGGGGTCGTCGGACATGGCGAAGATGATGAACCCCATGATGGATCGCATGATCAATGGGGAAGGGGAGAATGAGCACGGCCACGAATCGCGCCGGACCGGCTTCATCTCGCAGCTGCTCGCCTTTCCCGCGCTTGACGAAGCGGCAAGGCAGCGGGTCGCTGCGCAGGCCGGCGAACGGGTAAGCACGGGTCTGGCGATGATCAACGCCGCCTCGGCCGACGGCGCGCGTGCGACCACGGTCTCGGCCCGGCTCGATGCGGCGCGGCGCCTGCGCGAGGGAACCGACCTGTTCCGCTCCGGCACCGCCGCGCAGGGCGCGATCGGGGGCTTGCAGCCGCCCCGGGAGGTCGGGCTTGCCTGGCTGCGCGATCAGCTCGACATCGACCAGGCCGCGCCCGGCCATGCCGATCACTGGTTCGGCATCTCGCCCTCGCACCTCCTTCTCATGCTGTTCCTGGGGCTGGTGAGCGCCACGCTTATCGCGCTGCAGATCTTCCGCCTGCGGCGGATCGGGGCGATCGCCGGCGGTGTCGCCACCGCCAAGGTTCCAGCAAAGCCGGAGCCGAAGGCTGCCCCTCCCGCTACCAGGGTTGCGCCCGCGCCTGCACCCGTTGCCGACAGCGCCGGGCTCGCGCCGAGCAATGCGGCCGCACCCGCTGGGGCGTCGCTGCGCAAGCCCAAAAGCTGGGCGGGGCAGCTGCGCGTGGTCCAGATCGTGCGAGAGACGCCGAGCGTGCTGACCTTCCGGCTCGCGGACCCGACCGCCGACCGGCTGCCGTTCGACTTCCTGCCGGGCCAGTTCCTGCAGGTCGAGGTAGAGCCCGAAGCGGGCAAGACCGCGCGCCGTTCCTACACGATCGCCTCTTCGCCGACCCAGCGGGCCTATGTCGAACTGACGGTCAAGCGCGAGGAGCAGGGCGTGGTCTCGCGATACCTGCACGACAAGGTCGTCGCCGACGATCTGCTGAAGGTCAGCGGACCGTTCGGCGCCTTCACCTTCACGGGAACGGATGCCCAGAGCATCGTGCTGATCGCGGGCGGGGTCGGCATCACCCCGATGATGTCGGTGCTGCGCTATCTCACCGACACCGCGTGGAAGGGTGATATCTTCTTCTTCTACGGCGCACGGTCGACCGAGGAATTCGTGTTCCGCGACGAGCTCGAGCGGCTCGAACGCCGTTTTCCCAACCTCCATGTCGTCGCCGCGATGCAGCGCGCGCCCGGCACCGTCTGGATGGGCCCCGAAGGGCCGATCACGCGCGAGATGATCCTGGCCGCGGTGCCGGAGATCGCGAGCCGGCGCATCCATATGTGCGGCCCGCCGGCGATGATGGGCGCGATGCGCGGCGTGCTGGCGGAACTCGGCGTCCCCGACGCGCAGCTGCACACCGAGGCGTTCGGTCCGGCCTCGCTGCCGGCCGACCACGAGGATCTCGAGGTCAAGCCCGCGCCCCCGCCAGCGGATAAGCCGGCCCCGAGCGCCGAGGTGGCGCCGAGCACGGTGACCTTCTCCGTGTCGGGGGTGTCGGCGGCCTTGCCCGCGGACGAGACCGTGCTGGAGGCGGCCGAGGGCGCGGGCGTCGAGATCCCCTATGCATGCCGTGCGGGCACATGCGGCGCCTGCGTGGTCAAGCTGCTGCAGGGCGAAGTGACGATGGAGGTCGAATCCGGCCTTGCGCCCGCCGACAAGGCGCAAGGCTATGTGCTCGCGTGCCAGGCGAAGGGGACGGGCACGCCGCTCGTGGTCGAAGCCTGATGCGCGAACGCAGCGACATTGCCGTGGGCCTGCTGGTCGCGTTCCTGCTGCTGTTCCCGTTCGGCTATCTCGTGCATGTGTCGCCCCGCTTTCCGGGTAGCCTGGCCGGCGGGATCATCGGGATCGCAGCGCTCGTGCTGATGCTGCTGACGCTTCCTTATGTCGCGGCCAAGCACATCGCCTGGGTCGACAAGGCGCTCTCCCGGGTCGTCAGCAAGCCAACCCTGCTCGCCATCCACATCTATGCCGGCGTGCTGGCGCCGATCCTGGGTCTGGTCCACGCCGCGCACAAGCTCGAAAGCCCGGTCGGCCTGCTTCTGACCGTCCTCCTGCTGATGACGGTCATCACCGGCTTCATCGGCCGCTACCTGCTTGCCCAGCTTGGTCGGGCGCTGCGCGGACGCAGGTCAGAACTGGCCTCGCTTCGCGCCGCCTTCCTCGAGGAGCCGGCGGCGCCGACGCAGGCCGATACCGCAGCCCCGCCGCTGTCGGGCTGGAAGCGCTATCTGTTCGTCGCCGGGGATGCGTCCGCGGGCCAGCGCCCCCAGGACAAGGCGGGGATCGCCGCAGCGCTGGCCGATACCGAATTCGCGATCCGTGCCGAAGAGGCAACCAACACCCTGTTCGCGCGGTGGCGGTTCCTGCACATCCTGCTGGGCTGTCTCATCTTCGCGCTGCTCGCGCTCCACGTCGGCGCGGCGATCTATTACGGGCTGCGCTGGCTATGAGCTGGCAGCGTCTTTCCTACGCCGTCTTCATCGCAGCCCTGCTGGTGATGGTCGCCGCGGTCGCGATCCGGATGCGATCGGACGCGCCGAGGGATGCCGGCCTGGTGGCGCAGCTCGTCTCGCCCGGCCCGCTCTCGAGCGCGCACCAGTCCTTTGCCGGCCAATGCACGGCCTGCCACACGCCGGGCAAGGGCGTCGAAACCCGGACCTGTCTCACCTGCCATGCGGGCACCGATTTCGGGACGAAGCAGTCGACGCAGTTCCACGCGAAAGCGACGCAGTGCACCTCCTGCCACGTCGAACATGAGGGAGAGCGCGGCATCATCCGCATGGATCACGCCGCGTTGCTCGACATGGCGAAGTGGCGGCAGCCTTTGGCGGGCATGTCGACAAACACTCGAAGCCTGACCCCCGAGACCGCGCTCAATTGCGCGAGCTGCCATGCGTTCCGCGATCCGCACCAGGGCCTGTTCGGCACCGACTGCGCGAGCTGCCACAAGACCGACAGCTGGAAGATCGCCAATTACCGCCATCCATCGGTCAATTCGACGCAGTGCGCCGAGTGCCATAAGGCGCCGCCCAGTCACTTCATGGAGCATTTCAGCATGGTCTCGCAGCGCGCAGCCGGATCGAAGGCGCGCGTCGACCAATGCTATGCCTGTCACGCCACCGACAGCTTCAACAATATCCGCAAGCGAGGCTGGTATGATCACCATTGAGGCCGACTGGCTGAGCGCCTTCTTCCGGCTCGCCGTGATCGGCCTGGAACTGGCGGGCACGCTGACCATCCTGGTCGGCGCGGGGCTCGCAACCTTTCTGTTTGCGCGGCGGGCGAGGGCGGGCGACCGAACCGAGGCCTATAGCACGTTCCGCTCGGCGCTCGGCCGCAGCATCCTGCTCGGCCTGGAATTTCTGGTCGCCGGCGACATCGTCAAGTCGCTGGTGATCAACCCGACGCTCGACGATCTCATCGTGCTGGCCGGGCTTGTGCTGGTGCGGACCTTCCTGAGCATCTCGCTCGGGGTCGAGATCAACGGTCACTGGCCCTGGGAGGAAACCCGGATGGCGCGGGAGAAGGCGCGTGCGGCGTCGGATGGGTCGCCGGCGACGGCTGAGGCCGCCGGATGCGGCACACCGCGCAAGGGATAGCCGATGGAGGGTGCATGATGATCGAGAGACGCGAATTGCTGATGGCGGGCGCCGGCCTTGCCGCCGCCGGAACGCTGGCTGCGCCGGCGGCGGGGCAGCAGCATCGAATGGAAGGGATGGCGATGTCGATGACGGACTGCATCGACGATTGCCTGGCTTCACACCGCATGTGCCTCGAAACCGCCGCCTGGCTGACGAAGCAAAGCAGCGCGCTGGCGAGCGCGTCGTTGATCGCCATGCTGAACGACTGTGCGGAACTGTGCCAGGCGACAGCCAACTCGATGCTGCGGGAATCGGCTCTGCACCGCATCCTGTGCCGCGCCTGCGCCGATGCTTGCGAGCGCTGCGCCGAGGAATGCGGGCGTCATAGCGAGGACCAGCGGATCGCGCGTTGCTCGGCCACCTGCAAGAAATGCGCGGCGAGCTGCCGAATGATGGCGGACATGACCGGCTGACCACCCGCTTCGCATATTACGTATACTGCCGGGTCAGGACCGATACCATCTCAAGGGCAAGCTCCCGGAGGAGCGAGAAACGACCGGATCTGAAGCCGGTCGAACGGAAACCAGACTTGAAGGAATCGATAGTGCGCAAGAAAACGGTAGTTATCACTTCGCTCGCAGCCCTCGGCCTCCTTGCCCTCGGTGCCGGGCCTGTTCTCGCCGATGGCATGCCGTCGGACATGCCGGATCTCGAGGAGACGCTCAAGGCCAAGCCTGCGCCGGCTCAGTCCGGCACGGCCCATATGGAGGGCATGCGGCACGGCAAGGACCAGATGCACGGTGAGATGATGCGAGGCCACCGGATGGCCATGCGGGAATCGGGGAGCCAGGAGGGGGCTTCTGACATGTCGCATCGGTCGGGCGGGGGGTGCTGAACCAAAAGCCCATCAGAGGTCGGTTGATCAAAGCCTCACCATACAAGGCGTTGGTATCGTTTGACCGGGCCGCAACGTTGGTCCGCCGTTTCCCCGGCGGGCCAATTGCGTTTCAGAATAAAGGTCTGCACGAGCTTTAATGCGATGCAGTCATGAATCCGCTGGACCCTTGGACCATGGTTTCGCCCGCAAGATCGCGGGCCTGCCAGTCCTGATCCAGTGCGGATTCGTAACTTACGTATTCAGACCAAAGGGCCAAGCCCGCATGAGGGGTCGGTATGGTCGCGGTCGCAAACGGCGATCGGGCAAGGACTCATCATGCGGAGAACCACAATGCGAAAGACGAAACTTCTAGTCGGCGCGATCGGCTGCCTGGCGACCCTGAACTTCGCTGGCGCGGGTCTGGCGCAATCGGCACCCGCCGCGCCCCAGCACGCCCCTGCGCAGCCGAAGCCATCCACCGCCCATGCCCATCAGCAGGGGATGGATCATGGAGGGCAGCAGATGCACGACCAAATGATGCAGGATCACCAAGCCGGCATGCAGAAGCCGCAAGGCCAGCAGGGCGCTGCGGGCATGGCCGGAATGTCTGGTGGCTCGTCGCAGGGGAGCGGTTCGAGCAAGGCTGGCAAGCCCAAGAGCGGTTGCTGCAAGATGCCGATGAAAAAGGCAAAGCCGGCCGCCAAGAAGAAACCGGCCACGCCTATGGCCGACAAGCCGATGAGCGACATGTGAGGTTTCCAGCCCCGAGAACAGACCCCTGGGGCTGAGGGCCCGCCGCTGCCCCCGCGGCGGGCCTGTTCTTCAAGAGGTGTTCCAAGTTTCTAGGATTTCATAACGAGAAGCAGGCGTCCACCGCGAGAGAGAGGAGCCCGCGATGCGTAAAGCTCCAGGAGTTGGCACCGAGCTGCGGGTCCGCGCTTACGATTAAGAGGTCCGACCAAGCATGGCCGGATCAACTTCAGTGACCTCTGCGCCGCGATTGAATGGCGAGAGCCATTGCCTGCTTAGGCGACGAGATAATCTATGAGCTGATGAGAAAATCATCGGCTTCTTTTGCGTGTCCAGCCTGGCGCTTCGTAAAAACTCTGCCTGATTTTTGTCTGCGGAACTTACTTATAGGCCGTCTCATCAGAAGGCCTACTTCATCAGGCATCGGTAAAGATGGAGACAGGCGATGTTCGAGAAGGCGATCGGGACCATCAATGCTGCGGCGTCCTTCCGACACCGCTATGATAATTTCATCGGTGGTCGATGGAGCGCTCCAGCGAGCGGCGAGTATTTCGCGGACACGAGCCCGATCAATGGCGCCCAGATCGCCGAGTTTGCGCTGTCGACGCCGGAAGATGTCGAGCGCGCGCTCGATGCGGCGCACGCCGCCAAGGATCAATGGGCAAGGATCTCGCCCGCCGACCGCGCCAGGATTCTCAATCGCGTCGCCGACCGGCTCGAGGATAATATGGAGTTGCTGGCGCTTGCCGAGACGATCGACAACGGCAAGCCGATCCGCGAGACGCGCGCTGCCGACGTTCCGCTCGCGATCGACCATTTCCGCTATTTCGCCGGCTGCATCCGGGCCGAGGAAGGCGGGATCTCGACGATCGATGCCGACACCATCGCCTATCATTTTCGCGAGCCGCTTGGCGTCGTCGGCCAGATCATCCCGTGGAACTTCCCGCTGCTGATGGCGGCGTGGAAGATCGCCCCGGCGCTGGCGGCGGGCAACTGCACCGTCATCAAGCCCGCATCCCAGACGCCGCTCACCTTGCTGATGTTCGCCGAGCTCACCGCCGACATCCTGCCGCCCGGCGTGCTCAATGTCGTCACCGGCCCGGGACGGACCGTCGGCCAGGCGATCGCCGCCAATCCGCGCATCGCCAAGGTCTCGTTCACCGGCGAGACCGTCACCGGCAAGCAGATCATGCATGCGGCCGCCGACCATCTGATCCCCCAGACGATGGAGCTTGGCGGCAAGTCGCCCAACATCTTCATGGCGGACGTGCTCGACGAGGACGATGCCTTCTTCGACAAGGCGCTCGAAGGCTTCACGCTGTTCGCGTTCAACAAGGGCGAGGTCTGCACCTGCCCGTCGCGCGCGCTGATCCATGAGTCGATCTTCGATCGCTTCATCGAGCGCGCCGTGGCGCGCGTCGCCGCGATCCGCCAGGGCGATCCGCTCGACCCCTCGGTCCAGGTCGGCGCGCAGGCGTCGGAGGACCAGCTCCACAAGATCCTGGGCTATATCGATATCGGCAAGGCCGAGGGCGCGCAGTGTCTGGTCGGTGGCGCCAAGGCGCTGCCGGGCGGTGCGCTCGACCAGGGCTATTTCGTACAGCCGACCGTGTTCGTGGGTCAGAACCACATGCGCATCTTCCAGGAGGAGATCTTCGGTCCCGTCCTGGCGGTCACCACCTTCAAGACGGTCGAGGAGGCGATCGCACTTGCCAACGACACCGCCTACGGTCTTGGCGCGGGCGTCTGGACCCGGAGCGGCAACACCGCCTACCGTCTGGGCCGCGCGATCGAGGCCGGGCGGGTCTGGACCAACTGCTATCACCAGTACCCCGCCCATGCCGCCTTCGGCGGATACAAGGCGTCGGGCTTCGGGCGTGAAAATCACCGGATGATGCTCGACCATTATCAGCAGACCAAGAACCTGCTCGTCTCCTATGACGAGCACGCGCTCGGCCTGTTCTGACCCCTCGCTCAAAAGGAGAAACGGACATGGCGAAAACCATGAAGGCGGCGGTCGTCCGCGAATTCGGCAAGCCCCTGGTCATCGAGGACGCGCCGATCCCGACGGTCGGCCCCGGGCAGATCCTGGTCAAGATTGCGGCAACCGGCGTGTGCCATACCGACCTGCACGCGGCAGAAGGGGACTGGCCGGTCAAACCCAACCCGCCCTTCATTCCTGGCCATGAAGGCGTCGGGCATGTCGCCGCCGTCGGTGCGGGCGTCACCCATGTGAAGGAAGGCGACCGGGTCGGCGTGCCCTGGCTCTACACCGCCTGCGGGCATTGCGTGCATTGCCTGGGTGGCTGGGAGACGCTTTGCCACGAACAGCAGAACACCGGCTATTCGGTCAATGGCAGCTTTGCCGAATATGTCCTCGCCGATCCCAACTATGTTGGTCACCTTCCCGACAATGTCGACTTCCTCGACATTGCGCCGATCCTCTGCGCGGGCGTCACCGTCTACAAGGGATTGAAGGCCACCGAGGCCCGACCCGGCGAGTGGGTGGTCGTCTCAGGGATCGGCGGGCTCGGCCACATGGCGGTGCAATATGCCCGTGCCATGGGTCTCAATGTGGCCGCGGTCGACATCGACGATAGCAAGCTCGACCTCGCTACACGCCTTGGCGCCACACTGACGGTCAACGCGCACAGCGAGGACCCTTCGGCAGCGCTCAAGAAGGCGATAGGCGGCGCGCACGGAGCGCTCGTCACCGCCGTTTCGCCCAAGGCGTTCCAGCAGGCGCTCGGCATGGTCCGGCGCGGCGGCACGGTCGCGCTCAATGGTCTGCCGCCGGGCGACTTCCCGCTGTCGATCTTCGACACCGTGCTGAACGGCATTACCGTGCGAGGCTCGATCGTCGGCACGCGGCTCGATCTGCTCGAGGCACTGGCGTTCGCCGGCGACGGCAAGGTCAAGGCCACGGTCCATGCAGACAAGCTGGAGAACATCAACGACGTCTTCTCCCGCATGCACCATGGCGACATCGAGGGCCGGATCGTCCTCGACCTCGCCTGAACCCGACTTCGCGAAAGTACAGTTCATGTCTCCCTTACATATCCGGCCGATCGCACGGCGCCGTTTCGTCCAGGGGCTGGCGATCGGCGGCGCGGTTGCCGGCTTCGCCCCGGCGCTTCTCGCGCGATCCGCCCCAGTCTCGCCCGCCGAGCTTAGCGGGACCGAGTTCGACCTCGAGATCGCCGAGCTGCCAGTCAACTTCACCGGCAAACGCCGTATCGCGACCGCCGTGAACGGCAGCGTGCCCGCGCCGGTCCTGCGCCTGCGCGAAGGCGACACGGTCACGCTCCGTGTGCGCAACGGCCTCAAGGAGATGTCGAGCATCCATTGGCACGGCATCATCGTGCCGGCGGAGATGGACGGCGTGCCCGGCATCAGCTTTGCCGGCATCGCGCCGGGCGAGACCTTCACCTATCGCTTCGAGGTCCGCCAGAGCGGAACCTACTGGTATCACGCTCACACGCTCGCCGAGCAGACGGGACTCTATGGAGCGATCATCGTGGAGCCGAAACAGGCGCCGGCGGCGCGGGCGCCCGATCGCGACTATTGCATCGTGCTCAGCGACTGGTCGGACGAGCCGCCGCTGCAGATCTTCCTCAATCTCAAGAAGCAGAGCAGCTACTATAATTTTGCGCAGCCGACAGCCGGCGACTTCCTCAAGGATGTCGGCGCCATGGGCCTTGGGAAGGCGCTCGAGCGGCGGCGGATGTGGAACAGCTCGCGGATGAACCCGACCGACTACAGCGATGTCTCTGCCGCGACCTACACCTATCTGATGAACGGCGCGCCGCCCGCCGGCAACTGGACCGGTATCGCCGCGCCCGGCGAACGCGTGCGCCTGCGCTTCGTCGGCGCGGGGACGGCGACGTTCTTCGACGTGCGGATCCCGGGGGTCGAGCTGACGGTCGTATCGGCCGACGGGCAGCCGGTCGAGCCGGTCACGGTCGAGGAATTCCGGATCGGCCCGGGCGAGACCTATGACGTCGAGTTCACCATGCCCGAGGGCGGCGCCCGCACCATCTTCGCGCAGGCGATCGATCGGAGCGGCTATGCCCGCGGCACGATCGCACCGGCTCCGGGCATGGCGGCAGCCGTGCCGCCGCTCGATGCCCGGACCTGGCTCGAGCCGGTCGACATGATGGGCGCGATGGCGACGATGGGCGCAATGGGAGGCGACGCGCATGCCGGGCACGGCATGACCGAGATGCCGGCCAGGGCACAGCACGCCCGCACCGAATATGGCGCCAATACCGACATGCGCGTCGACTATCCCCGCACCAATCTGGACGATCCCGGCGCCGGGCTGCGCGGGCGCGGCTGGCGCGTGCTGACGCTGGCCGATCTGCGCACGCCGGGCGGCGATCCCGACCCGCGCGAGCCCGAGCGCGACATCGAGCTGCATCTGACGGGCAATATGGAACGGTTCATCTGGTCGCTCGACGGCATCAAGCTCAACGATTCCCGGCCGCTGCATTTCAAGCCGAACGAGCGGCTGCGCGTCACCTTCGTCAACGACACGATGATGGCGCATCCGATGCATCTGCACGGCATGTGGAGCGATGTCGAAGGCCCGGACGGCGCCTTCCAGGTCCGCAAGCATACGGTCGTGGTCCAGCCCGCCCAGCGGGTGAGCTTCCGCGTCACCGCCGACGCCATGGGCCGATGGGCCTTCCACTGCCATCTGCTCTATCACATGGCGGCCGGCATGTTCCGGGAGGTGGTGGTCGCATGATCCGGATTATCCCCTCGCGCGGCATTGCTCTTGGCGTTGCCCTCTTCCTGGCGCCGGCGATCACGGCTCCCGCCCTCGCGCAGGATGCCTTGCCCCCGTCGCCCGCCGCCACCCCTGCCCAAACGGCCACTCCCGATCCAAACTCACCTTCCGCGCAAGGCTCTCAGGAGCATGCGGGCATGGACATGCCGGGCATGGATATGACCGACACGAAGGCGTCCGGTAACGGCGCCACGATGGACATGGGCTCGATGCAGGGTGGCAAGGCCCCGCCGGACGCGCGCAACTCGGACGATTATGCCGACGGCTATCGCAACTCGACGCTGCCGGGCTATGAGATGGCCGACAAGCTCTCGATCCCCAAGATACTTGTGGATGAGCTCGAGTTCACCAGCGGCAACGAGGGTCAGGGCGTGGGCTGGACCGTGCTCGTCACCAAGGGTCAGGACAATGACAAGCTCTGGCTGCGCAGCCAGGGGCTCAAGAACTCCCGCGACCAACGTCTCGATCCGGAGAGCAGCGTCGAGGCGCTGTGGTGGCACAGCAAGAACCCGTTCTGGGGCACGCTGCTCGGGGTCAGGCAGGATCTCGGCAAGGGTGCGACCACCTGGCTCGCCGCCGGCGTCGAGGGACTGGCGCCCTATTGGTTCGACGTCCAGCTCACCGGCTATGTAGGAACCGATGGGCGTCTCGCGGCGCGCGCCAAGGCCTCCTATGAGGTCCTGTTCACCAATCGGTTGATCCTTACGCCGCAGGTGGAAACCAATATCTATTCGAAGCGGTCGAGCGATCGGCAGCTCGGCAGCGGCTTCAGCAATGTCGAGCTGAGCGGACGGTTGCGCTACGAGGTGTCGCGCAAGTTCGCGCCCTATATCGGCTTCGTCTGGGAGCGCGCATTTGACGGCACGGCCGATTTCCGTCGCCTGCGCAGGGAAGGGCCTTCCGAACACAGGCTGGTGATCGGCTTGCGCGCCTGGTGGTGATCCGCGGATGGCCACTCGAGGGATCGACCGCGAACGCGCCGCGTGACAAGGCTGGATCGCAAGCCAACGGTCGCTGGCCGGCCTCCTTTTTCGTCTTGTTGCTCGCGGCGGCTGCGGCGTCGGCGGGACAGACGGCCATTCTCGCCTTCCTTCCGGCACTGGTCGACCCGGCTCGTGGCGCGCTATCGTCAAGCGCTCATGATTTTCACGTCGCGAGCCTGACTGCGGTCCATCCCCTGGCAGCCTTGCTGGCGGCGCCGCTCTGGGGCTGGATCGCGGACCGGGTCGACTATCGGGCGATGTTGCGCGCAGCGCTGGTCATCCTCGCGCTGGTGACCGCGCCGATCGGCCTCGTCGGGTTGCCTGAGCTTTATGCATTGCGTCTGGTGGCGGGGATGGCGTCGGCCGCCATCATACCGTTGGGCTTGCTCTGCGCGAGCTTTGCCGCAAGCGGGCGCGCGGACCAGGCGCGCCGCTTCGCCTGGCTGACCGCCTTCGTGTTTCTGGGCGATCTCGCCGGTCCGCTGGTGGCGGAGGTCTCGGCCGCGATCCTGCCCCGCGCTCCCCTCATGATCCTCGCTCTCGGCATCGGTGCCGTCGGGGCGGCGCTTTGCGCCGTGCGTCTGCCGCGCTGGTGTGCACCTTGCATCGATGGCGGAGACCTGCCCGCGCCTACGCTCGGCGCGACGTTGATCCTGCTTTTTATCACGATCGTCGCGGGCGGCGGGCTGGCGGCGATGCATGTCAATCTCCTGGTGACGCGGAGCGCCATTTCGCTGAGCCGCGAAGAGATCGCCTGGATGCTCAGTCTCTGCGGATTGGGCATGCTGGCGGCACAGATCTTCCATGCAAAGCTGGATTGGCTGGTCACTGTGCCGAGGCGGCTTGCCGGATTGACGCTGGGCCTGCTGGCTGTGGCACTTTTCATGTTTCCTGTCGCCGCGAGTATGGCCGAGCTCAGTGGGATCATCGTTGCTGCCGGCTGGAGCTCGGCAACCCTTCGATTGGTCACCAGCTTCTGGATCAGCGGCGGCGGGGCCCCTTCAGGCGTGAAGCTCGGTTTCCAGCATTCCGCCGCCAGCATCGGGCAGGCGCTCGCGCCGCTGGCGATAGCCATCGTCGCTCCCGGGGCGCAGCCGCTCGTTCTGTGGGGGATTGGTGGTCTATCGCTAGCGCTGCTTGTGTCCCTGCCGCTAGCCTGGAGGCCGCCCGCCATCGTAAAATCATCTGCGTGATGAGGGGAGGGGCGCATTGATGCGTATAGAAAAGAAGGGGCCTCTGCCCCATGCTTATCGTTCTTCCGGGAGTCATTTCATGAAGACCCGCCTATTCGTCGCCTTGCTGTTCCTCGCCATGCCCGGCGTAGCGCTTGCGGCCAGTGATATCGTCGTCCACCGGGATCCGGGATGTGGATGTTGCGAGAAGTGGGCGCAGGCCGTGCGCGCGAAGCTGGGACGCAAGGTCGTCATGCGTGACGATGCGTCGCGCAGCGAGCTTCAGCGCAAGGCCGGCATGCCCCGGACGCTGGCATCTTGCCACAGCGCGATCGTCGATGGCTATATGATCGAGGGCCATGTCCCGATATCCGACGTCAAGCGCTTGCTGGCGACCCGTCCTGCGGGCGTCAAAGGCATTGCGGTTGCGGGGATGCCGATCGGTTCGGAGGGCATGGAAGTGGCAGGCGCTGCCCGCCAACCCTATACGGTGGTGGCCTTCGGCAGCGCCGGTCAGCGAATTTTCGCCCGCCATTGATATCGCGCGGTTTGCAGCATCCTGCAGAATTGCCCGGTGGTAGAGGACCCCGCTGTCGAGTGTAGAACCTTGTGTCAAGCGAGCTGATGGCGTCCCTACCCCTACCTACACTGAAAAAGCAACGATTTGTCTTGTAAGTTGTTCGCGGTCGTCTCCCTGATTTGCCTGAATTTGGCCCAAAATGTGGGAACGATTGTGGGACCGTTTGCCCACCGAAAGTGTGAGAACGGCCCCAACATTCCCGATCAGGGCCCCGAACCGATGGCACTCACAGCATTGAAGGTGAAAAACGCGAAGCCCGGTCGCCATGTCGATAGCCGGGGCTTTGCCTGATTGCACTTTGCGTTCGCTTGCATTACATCGTCATGCAGAAAGGAAATCGACATGGCCGCAAACGCTCTTGTGCAGACCCGGATCGACGGAGCGGTGAAGGAGGAAGCCGCGACCGTGCTGGCTGCTATGGGGCTGACCGTCTCCGATGCCGTGCGCCTGATGCTGACCCGCGTTGCCCGCGACAAGGCCTTGCCGTTTGAACCGCTGGTGCCCAATGCCGAGACGATCGAGGCCATGAAGGAAGCGCGCGAGGGAAAGGGCAAGCGGTTCGCCACGGTGGTCGACCTGATGGCCGACCTCAATGCGGACGATTGAACGCTTCGGGCGGTTCAAGCGCGACTACAAGCGGGAGAAGAAGGGGCAGCACGCCAAGACGCTGGACGCTGACCTGATCCCGATCATCGAGGCGCTGGCATCCGACGAGCCGCTTGAACCGCGCCACCGCGACCATGCGCTGACCGGCGACTGGCGCGACCATCGCGATTGCCACATAAAGCCCGACCTCGTGCTGATTTACCGCAAGCCCGATGACGACACCTTGCAGCTTGTGCGCTTGGGATCGCACGCGGAATTGGGTTGGTGACGCCCGCGCATGGCGAGCTTATACGTTTGTCGGGTATGTCAGCCAGAGGCACGATTACGGGTTAGGTGTGATCAGCGAGCATCCGATGCCAACAAGCTTTTGCAGAAGACATCAATCGCAGAGATGCATTCGGCAGGCGCTGCTTGAAACAAAAATGAGGGCCATAAATCACTTTCACCCTCAAATTCTGACAAATTTGCCGTTAGTTCACGACTGGTGAGCGAGAAATGAGCCGATCGCGTTGGGCTTGAAGAGCCGACCGCTCGCTCCACCGTCGTGACCCCTACGTTGATGACCGGCGGATGCTGGCCCGGTAGACGATGCTGCCGAGAGCGACGACGACGCCCATGATGGGGTGACTACACGAAAGTGACGTATCTGCACGGAAAGGGCGAACGGATAGCGAACGTCACGCGGCAAGTAGGGA